>JBIOIC010000036.1:0-12877 GCA_044449625.1 Gemmatimonadales bacterium
TACGTGGAGAGGGGGAGTAGATCTCGAATGGCGTCCCCCTCTACGTTTTACGGAGAGGGGGTCAGGGGGTGAGGCACACGTTCCTCTGAACCATCCTGCGTAAAAATGATGATGGGTTTCACTCGACCCCTCGTTACGGTACCGGATGCCCACTTGCGCATCCTCCGTCGCCGAGGCGAACGTATGGGTATGTCTGGAACAATCCCGTGGACCGTGGAGCGGTTGCTGGCGTTGCCCGAAGACGGGCAGCGCCACGAGCTGGTGCACGGGGAGCATCTGGTGACGCCAGCGCCGAATCTCGGGCACCAGTGGGTGCTGAGGGCGCTGTTCCTCCAGCTGGACGCTTTCGTCGAACGGAACCGTCTCGGGACGGTGCTCTGGTCGCCGGCTGATCTGACGTTGGCGCCGGGGACGCTGGTCCAGCCCGATCTCTTCGTCATCCGGCCGGAGGAAGCGGAGGCGCGCAACTGGAAGGCGGTGCGGAATCTCCTTCTTGCCGTGGAGGCGCTGAGCCCGTCCACGGCGCGTCAGGATCGCTTCATCAAGCGGCGGTTGTACCAGGAGGTCGGGGTGCCGCATTATTGGGTCGTGGACCCGGTGGCGCGGGCCATCGAGGTGTGGATGCCGGAGGCGAAGCGCGCGCGGATCGTGGCGGATGAGCTTCGGTGGCGGCCGGAGGGGGCGGGGGAGGAACTCGCGATCCGGGTGCCGGATCTCTTCGCCTGAAAACGTGTTCCCCGTGCGGGGATGAGTTCATTTGCCTCCCTTGCCTCTGCTGGTAGGTTCAGACCATCCCCGATCCGGAGGCCGGTATGACCTACGAAGACATCCTCGGTGTCCTCGGCTACGCCAACGGCCACGACGTGGCCGTTCGCATCGTGACGACGGACCGCGCCGAAGTCATCGGCATCCCCACCTCGGTCGATACCCACATCACCGCCTACGAGGTCTATCTCCGGCCGATCGGCGAGGATGAGACAGAGATTGCACTCTCCCTCGGTGCAATAGAATTGGTCGAACTCGTTTAGTCGCTCAGTGGCTGACGGCAACGGGCAAGATGCTGGCGAGCTAGCCTTCAAGGCGCGCGACCGTCCAGGCAAGGCCCCAGAGGCACTTTCCGGCCTCCTGGCTGAGCGCCGCGAGGAAGAGTCTGTGAGCCAAACGCCACGCCTGAATGCGCTCGTAGGGATGCATGGCACAACTTGCCAGATTTCATAGCTCGAATGCCAACCTGATGCACGCACCCATTGACAGAAAACTGCACTCGCCTTGCCGCCACTCCGACCGGCGCAAGCTCACCAAGCAGCGGCTGGTCGAGTTGAAGGGGAAGGGCAGGTAGACGCCGCCAGTTTGAAATCCCGCAACACCCGGTCGGCCCCTTCCAGTCTATCCTCCTGCCAGACAATACTTTAGCTTAGCTACTCTCTCCGGCGTTCCTGCCTGAAACAAATTGAAACGTCGTGGCGTAGGAGCCCCCATGTCCGGCATAGAATCGATGGGACGGCATCGAGACCGCTCGATCAAGTGGGTAGTCAGTGGGACCATCGTCGTCCTGGGCGGGCTCACCCTGTTGTTGATGTTTCTGGCGAGCCAGATGCGCTGGGCCGGTCCGAGCGGGGCGGTGGCTCTGGGATCGATCGGGGTGCTGGCGGTGGGGGCATTCAGTGCGCTGGCGCTGGGTCCGGTCGGGCGTGCGATCGGTCGGCGGATCGTGGAGGACGGCGATCTCGGTGCGGGAGCGCTGGACCAGGAGGTGCAGGACCTCCGGCTCCAGCTCGACGATCTCCGGCACGCTTTGACGGAGACCCAGGAGCGGATCGACTTTACGGAACGGCTGTTGGTGCGAGGCGGAACGCCCGAATCGGACGCATTGCACTAGACGGCCGCTTGATCGGTCGCAAGGAGCCGCATTGGATATGGGCAGCTTCATCGGCAGTCTTACCGGCCTCATCGCCGTCGCGGCCATCTTCGGCGTCCCGGGGATCTGGCTCTTCTCGAAGTCGGAGATCGGGCGGGCGGTGGTGGAGCGGATCCGGCACGGGACGCACGCGCTCGCTGATCCGCAGTTCCTGGCCGAGCTCGACGACGTGCGGCAGCAACTGGCGGAGGTGCTGGACCGGCTGGAGTTCACCGAACGGCAGCTGGCCGCGCTCAAGCCGGGATCAGGTGGCGCGTGACGGGTGACGAGTAACGAGCGGTTGGTAGTCTGTACTGATAGCCTTTTCCAACGACTAACGACCAACGACTCACGACTCACGACTCACGACCCAGGACCTATGGAAGACATCATCGCGATGGTTCTCATCTTCGGTGGCGGCACCGCCATTGCGATCTCATTCAGCCCGATCGGGCGCGCGATCGCGGAGCGGATTCGGGGCCGAGGTGCGATCGGCGAGCCCGATCCGCAGCTGCTGGCGGAACTCGACGTTCTGCGGATGCAGGTGGCGGAGCTGGGTGAGCGGGTCGACTTCTCCGAGCGACTGCTGGGGCAGTCGCGCGAGGGGAAGCCGGCCGCAACGGCGGAGTAACGGTGGCCAGAACCGGCGGACCCTTCGGGCGGCTCGTTCCCGTGGCGGCATTCCTGATCGCGGGGTACGCCTTCATCGCCTTCAACTTGGGCGTGGCCTTCGCGATCCCGGGGTTCATCTTCCTGATCGGCGGCGGGGTCGGCTTCCTTTTCACCCCCCTCGGCAAGGCGCTGACCCGGAGCGTCGAGGTGGAGGCGGGGATTGCCCACGGGGATATCCCGCAGGAACTGCTGGTAGAACTCGATGATCTGCGGGCCCGGGTCGCGGAGCTCGAGGAACGGCAGGACTTCTCCGAGCGGATGCTGGCCAAGGGGCCGGGGTCGGAGCGGCATCAATGAGCGAGGGCCGGGCGGTGCGGCGCTGGTTCGACGATGCGGCGGGCGCGCTCTTCGCCGCGTTGGCGGCCGGTGCCGCGATGCTCCTGCTCAAGAGTGCTGGCCTGCCCGATGAGATCATCGTCGGAGTTCCGATCGGCGTAGTCGGCGTCGTGGGATGGGTCTGGTGGGCCGTGCGGCGGGTCAATCGGCGGCCGGCGGCCGGGGTGGGGCTCACCTCGGGTGAGGCGGACGCGATCCGGGTCCGGCTCGAGGATCTCGAACTCCTGCACGCCCGGCTCGCGGAACTGGAGGAACGGGTGGATTTTGCGGAGCGGTTGCTGGCCCGTCCCCCTGAGGGTGAGTCCGCCCGGCGCATCGAGGGGGGTCGGTGAACTCTGATCAGGTATTCGGTCTGATGGTCGCCGTCCTGGTGGTGGTGGTGTTGCCGCTCAGTATTGGCGCCGCGATCCGCTACGGGCGGAACAAGGGGCCGATTGTGCCAGCGGGCACCGATCCGGGGCTGCTGGCGGAGATCGATGAACTGCGGCATCGGATGGGAGAGCTGGAGGAGCGGCAGGACTTCTCGGAACGGCTCCTGGTCCGGAAGGAAGAGGCCCCACAGTGACGTATGATGAGATGGTTTTTGTGGGAGTCATGGCGGCGATGTTCGGCGTGGTGCTGCCGATCACGCTCGCGTGGTTCATTCCGATGGCGAAGGCACGGGCCCGGCGGCTGGAGCGAGAGGGGATGGCCGTGGATCCGGACCTGATCGCGGAAGTGGATCAACTCCGCGCCCGCCTCGGCGAGGTCGAGGAGCGCCTCGACTTTGCCGAACGGATGCTGGCGCAACGGGCCGCCCCGCCAGAGCTTCCGGCGGAGCGAAGGAGCTGACATGGGACCGCTGGGTACACAGGGCAACCTGATCCAATTCGTGGCGATCGTCGGGATGCTGGTGATCGCGGCCCGCGCGATGCGATATATCGGTCCGGCGATCGCGAAGCGGCTCGGCGGGGACGTGGAGGGCGGACGGCGTGATCAGGCGCTGCAGGCCGAGGTCGACGAGCTTCGGGCACGGGTCGCGGAGTTGGAGCAGGAACGGGGCCACTTGGCCGAGCTCGAGGAGCGGCTGGATTTCGCCGAGCGGATGCTGACACAGAAGCAGGATGTGCGGGAACTTCCGGCGGGAGGAGGACTGAAATGATGTTCGCCATGCAGTTCCCGCCGCCGGCCCCGCCGGTGCAGGTCTTCCAGAGCGGGCCTCCGGCCGCCGCGATTGTCCTTATCGCACTCACAGGGATCATTGCGGTGACGCTGATACTCTACCCCCTGGTCCGGGCCTGGGCTCGGCGGCTCGAAGGGGGGATGCAGCAGGCGCCAGATACGGAGCTGCAGTCCCGCGTCGAGCACTTGGAGCAGCGGCTGGCGGAAGCGGAGGAGCGGCTGGATTTTGCCGAACGGATGCTCTCCCGTCCGGGTGACGCGATCGCGCTGCCGCGTCAGAAGGCGGACTGAGCCGATGGATCCGGGCACCGGGGTGACCATCATGTTCAGTGTGACGGCGCTCGCCACCGCGACGGTGCTGGTGCTCCGCGGACCGCTGGGGAAGTCGATCGGGAAGATGCTGGAGACCCCCGACGAGAACGACCTCCCCTCGGCGCTCGCCCTGAGCGATGACCTGCGAGCGCGGCTGACGGAACTGGACGAACTGCGGGTCCGGCTGGCCGAAGTCGAAGAGCGGTTAGATTTCTCCGAACGTCTACTGACCCAGGGCCGCGATGCCGCCGCCCCTGGTTCCGGGGAGGGGGTACGATGATTACCGCAGAGGACGTGGAAGGATTCCTCGACCGGCTCGACGGCGGGGTGCTGACGCCGCAGGCGCACGGCGACGGCTTCTGGCTGGTGCGCACCCGCGATGGTTTCGAGGTGGCGGTGCACGTGGCGCCGCCGCTGCTGGTGCTGCGGATACGGGTGATGCCGCTGCCGAATGACGCCCGTCGCGTCGGGGAGCTCGCCCGCAAACTGCTTGAGTTCAACGCCAAGGAGCTGGTGCACGGCGCCTATGGCATCGAAGGGAACGACGTGGTGCTCACCGACACACTGGTCCTCGAGCTCACCGACTATCGGGAGTTCGAAGCCAGTTTCGACGCGATGACGCTGGCCCTGGCCCAGCATTTTGCCGTGCTGACGCCGTACCGGGAGAACTGACCCATGGGATTCTGGGACCGCTTTTCGACCATGCTCCGGTCGAACCTGAACGACCTCATCTCCCGGGCGGAAAACCCCGAGAAGATGCTGAACCAGCTCATCACCGACATGCGCAGCCAGCTGGCCAAGGCCAAGCAGCATGTGGCGAGCGCCATCGCTGACGAGAAGAAGCTCCAGGCCGACGCTGAATCGATGAAGAAGCAGGCGGAGGACTGGGAACGGCGCGCGGTGCTCGCGGTGCAGGAGAATCGCGACGACCTGGCCAAGCAGGCCCTGCTGCGCTACAACGAGGCGCTTCAGGGCGCCCAGCAGCTCCACGAGACCTGGGTCAAGCACAAGGCCGAGACCGAGAGCCTCAAGGCTTCGCTCCGCACCCTCAACGACAAGATCGAGGAGGCGAAGCGGAAGAAGAACATCCTGGTCGCCCGCGCCCGCCGGGCCGAGGCCCAGCAGCGCATCCAGGAGACGATGTCCGGGATGTCGGACAAGAGCGCCTTCGAGAGCTTCGAGCGGATGCAGGAGAAGATCGAGAACCAGGAGCGGAAGGCGCTCGCCGCGGCCGAGCTGCAGCAGGAGTTCGAGGGCGACTCCCTGATGGATCAGTTCAAGGCCCTCGAATACCACGGCAGTTCCGACCAGCAGCTCCTCGAGCTGAAGCAGAAGATGGGCCTCCTCGGCGCCGGTCAGGCGCCGGGCGCCGCCGCCAAGCAGATCGGCAAAGGGGGCGAAGAGGTGGTGGACGCCCACCTTGTCGATGACGAGGACAAGGGCGGCACCCACGGGTGAGTGACGGCGGTCGCTACAAGGAAGCGGGGGCTCCGTCTGACGGCGGCTCCCGCTTATCTTTTTGAGACCGCCCCCTTCTCCTTTCCCCTTTCTCCCTTCTCCTTCCCATGGCCCCTCCCCGCTTCCTCATCCTCGCCGACGGCGATTTCCATCCGATGAAGTCGAAGACCGCGAACGCGGTCATCCGCTATCGCCCCGAGCGGGTGGCGGGAGTGGTCGATCGCGAGCACGCCGGGAAGACGGTGCAGGAGATCCTCGGCTACGGCGGGACCACGCCGGTGATCGCCTCGATGAAGGACGGGCTCGCCCGCGGGTTTGACGTCCTCCTCATCGGCATCGCGCCGCAGGGGGGACGGCTTCCCGCCGAGTGGCGCGGCTGGATCCTCGAAGCGATCGAGGCGGGAAAAGAAGTGTGGAGCGGGCTCCATACCTTCCTCGGCGACGACGCGGGGCTGGCCGAGGCGGCGCGGCGCAAGGGTGTGCGTCTCTGGGACATCCGCCGGCCCCCGGCCGATCTGCCCGTCGCCACCGGGCTCGCCAAGGATGTGGCACCGTTCGTCATCCTCACCGTCGGCACCGACTGCAACGTCGGGAAGATGACCGCCCAGTTGCAGCTCGTCGATCGGTTGAACGCCCGCGGCGTCCGCACCCGCTTCGTCCCCACCGGTCAGACCGGAATCATGATCGAAGGGTGGGGGATCGGTGTCGACGCGGTGGTGGCCGACTTCATCGCCGGCGCGGCGGAGCGATTGGTGCTGGAGGGAAGTGAGAACGCCGACATCGTGCTGGTCGAGGGGCAGGGGAGCATCAACCACCCCGGCTACTCCGGCGTCACCCTCGGTCTCCTTCACGGCTCCTGCCCCGACGCGCTCCTCCTCTGTCACCAGTCGAGCCGGGAGTCCATCGGCGACTATCGCGCGGCATCGTGGGTCAAGATTCCGCCGCTTTCAACCTATGTGCGCTGGTACGAGGAGATCGGCGGGATGGTGCATCCCACCAGGACGATCGGCGTCTGCCTCAACACCTATGACCTGGACGAGGGGAAGGCGAAAGCGGTGTGCGCGGCGGCGAGCAAGGAGACCGGTCTCGTGGCGACCGATCCAGTGCGCTTCGATGCCGAGCCGCTGGTTGACGCGATTCTCGCCGCTCGGCAAGAGTATCTGCGCGCCCGCGGGGGATGATCCTCGCATCTTTCCCAGTGTGAACGATGGTTCACGGTTCCTTCAACATCGCCATAGCGCGTCCGGCCTAGGTTGACCCGCGAGTTCAACCCTTGCTCCGGAGCTGATCGTGTCGGACACCGTCCCATTCCAGCCCTCCCGCCGCTCCTTTCTCGCCCGCGGCACCCTCGCCGCCATTGCCCTCCCGGCCGCCGCCTCGCTTCTGAGCGCCTGTGACCCGAAGCGCGAGCGCGTCCCGGCGGCCCAGGTGCCGCCGCCGCCCCCGCCGGTCAAGACGGCGCGGCAGCAGGCGGATGAGATGGACGCGATGCACGAGGCGGGGATCAAGGCCTTTCCAGCGAAGACCGCGGGGAAGGGGGGCCAGCCGCTTCCGTTCCAGCGGATCGGCGGGGTCAAGGTCTTCGAGCTCACCTGCCGGGAGATCGATTGGGAAGTGGCGCCGGGTCAGCGGGTCAAGGCGTGGGCCTACAACGACCAGGTGCCAGGCCCGCTCATCCAGGTCACCGAGGGGGATCGCGTCCGCATCGTGCTGCATAATCAGCTGGAGCAGTCCACCTCGATCCACTTCCACGGGCTGGAGGTTCCCAACGCGCAGGACGGAGTCACCTACATGACCCAGCCGCCGGTCAAGCCGGGTGAGAGCTGGACCTACGAGTTCACGGTGCCCAACAGCGGCACCCACATGTATCACTCGCACCACAACTCCGCCGTCCAGGTCGGAATGGGTCTCCTCGGCGGGTTCATCGTGGAGCCGCGCGACCGTTCGCGGGAACCGAAGGCGGACGTGGACTACGTGATGGTGTTGAATGACGGGGCGCACGGCTTCACGCTGAACGGGAAGGGATTCCCGGCCACCGAGCCGATCGTCGCGAAGCGGGGCCAGACCGTCCGCATCCGCTATATGAATGAAGGGATGATGATTCACCCGATGCACCTGCACGGGATGCACATGACCGTCATCGCGAAAGACGGCTGGCCGCAGCCGCAGCCCTGGCGTTGCGATACGCTGAACATCGCGCCGGGGGAACGGTGGGATGTCCTGGTCCGGGCGACGAATCCGGGGACCTGGGCCTTCCACTGTCACATCCTGCAGCACGCCGAGTCTCCGCACGGGATGTACGGGATGGTGACGGCGTTGATTGTGAGCTGAGAGCTAAGAGCGTAGAGCTTAGAGCTGAAAGCGAAGAGCTTAGAGCCCAGAGCTTACAGCCTGGTCCCTGATGTTCCTCTCTTAGCTCTTAACTCTTAGCTCTCAGCTCACTCCTCAGCGGCCGGCCCGCGCCGAACGGCTTGACCCGGGGCCAGGCGTTCGTCGCGAAGAGCAGGACGGCGAGCAGTTCCGCGCTCCGCCCAGCAACCGGGAAGAGGTCGAGTCCTACGAGCAGGAGTCCGCCATTCAACGCGACCCAGGCGGCGACGACCGGTGCCCCCGCTCCCCGCTCCCTGCCGGTCGGGTATTTCGGAAGCATCCAGTATGCCACACCGATGACGAGGTTGGCGAGCCAGCCGAGGACAAGGAGCTCGACGTGGAGCGGCAGGAGGCCGGCGAGCCGTGGGGCCCAGCTTCCGCCCCGGGCAGCGAGCATCGCGGCGCCGAGCGTGACGCCGGTCAGCAGCTCAAGCAGCGCGGTCCGGATGAACCAGAGGCTCAAGCTCGGCATCAGCGGCTGCGCGCGCGAGGCCAGAGGGTCAGGACCAGAACCCCGGCGGCTGCCAGTTGCAGGAGTGCGGAGGCGATGAGCAGCGGGCCGGCCCAGTGCGAGAGCGGCCAGGGTTCGCCGGCCGCGCGCAGGAGGAGTCCGACGTTGAGCCCGCCGTACACCCACCAGCCGCGGGGATCATCGGGTCGGGTCGCCCGTGAAACGCGGCTTGAGCCGCGGGGGAACATCCAGTAGGCGACCCCGGCGATCATCTGTGTCAGCCACCCCACCATGAAGAAGTGGATGTAAACCGGGCAGGCGCCGACGAGGGCAGGCAGGCGGTCGCCAGCGGCGGCGAGTGCCACTCCCAGGGCCAGTGCGACGACGAGGTAGAGGAAGGCGGTGCGGATGAACCAGCGGCTGAGCCGGGGCATCGGTTCACGACGCCGGCGGTCGGGGCGTCCTGCGCCGATCCTGTCGTGCCACGGTCGGGGTCCAGCTTGGACGCGGCACGGCGGGGAAGCCGAGGTGGGCCCGGGCCACTTCAAGCGCCTCATCCACGTGGCCCACCAGGTTCTCCTCGCCGATGATGTCGAGGACCCCGGCCCGGGCCAGGGCGGCGAGCGGCTGGGCGTGCACATCCGAGAGGATGAGGCGGGTCCCATCCTGCTGACACTGGCGCACCGTCTGGGTCAGGGCGTGCAATCCTGTTGCGTCGATTGAGTAGACGCCTCGCAACCGGAGCACCAGCACTTTGGGTCGCTTCGCGATCGCCGCCATCTCCTCCCGGAAGGCCGCCGCGGCGCCGAAGAAGAAGGGCCCGTTGATCTCATAGACTTCGACGCCCGGCGGCACCTGGCGGGTGCCGACGGCGTTGGGGTCGGCCTGCTCCTCCTCGTCCACCAGGTGATCCGTCACGGCGCTCACGTTGGTGACCTCCGCCATCCGGCGCATGAAGAGGAAGGCGGCCAGCACCATCCCGACCTCCACGGCGACCGTGAGATCGACGAAGACCGTGAGGAGGAAGGTGGTGAGCAGGACCAGCAGGTCGGAACGGGGGGCACGCCACTGGGCGAGGAAGACACGGGCCTCGCTCATGTGCCACGCCACCACCGCCAGGATCCCCGCGAGCGTGGCGAGGGGGATCCGCGCGGCGTAGCGCCCGACCACCAGAACCAACAGGAGCAGGGTGAGGGCGTGCGTGATCCCGGCCACGGGGGTGCGGCCGCCGTTCTTCACGTTGGTCGCCGTCCGGGCGATCGCGCCGGTGGCTGGGATTCCGCCGAAGATCGGGCTCGCGATGTTGGCCATCCCCTGGGCCACGAGCTCCATGTTGGAGCGGTGCCGTCCACCGATCATCCCGTCCGCGACGACGGCCGAGAGCAGCGATTCGACCGCGGCCAGCAGCGCGATGGTGATGGCGGGCTGGACCAGCGACGGGAGCGCCGAGAGCGGGACGGTGGGGAAGTGCGGCGTCGGAAGGTGGGCGGTGATGTTCCCGAATCGTGACCCGATGGTCTCAACCGGCCACCCGAACATCGCGGCGAGCACCGAGGTGACGATCAGGGCGATGAACGGCCCGGGGATCCGCCGCTCCACTCGGGGCCAGAAGACGATCACCAATACGGTGAGCGCCGAGATCCCGATGGCGTACGGGTTGGCGGTCCCGGCGTGGCCAAAGAATGCCGACCAGCGCCCGACGAAGCTCCCCGGCAATGGACCGGTCGTGAGGCCGAGGAGGTCCGGCACCTCGCTCGAGAAGATGATGATGGCGATCCCGGCGGTGAAGCCGAGGACCACGGGGTAGGGGATGAACTTGATGACGCCGCCCAGTCGGGCCACGCCCATCACGATGAGGATGCCGCCTGCCATCATCGTGGCCACCATGAGTCCGTCGAGACCGTAACGTTGCAGAATGCCGTAGACGATGACGACGAACGCCCCGGTTGGGCCCCCGATCTGCACCCGCGAACCGCCGAAGGCGGAGATCAGGAAACCGGCGACGATGGCGGTGGCGAGCCCCCGGTCGGGGGTCACCCCGCTCGCGATGGCGAAGGCGATGGCGAGCGGCAGGGCGACGATGCCGACGATGACACCCGCGCCGACGTCCGAGAACAACTGACGCCGGGGATAGCCGGCGTGCAGGGTGGTCCAGAGCTTGGGAACGAGGGTACGGCTCACCGTACCCCCGGCGCCGGGAGCGGCGCGCTCAAGGCCGGAACCTCGGTCCGGATCTCGGTGTGGCGGATGACACCGCCCGCCAGTCCGGTCCACGCAGCCAGTAGTGCAGCCACGAACAGCACCGCAGCGGTGAGCCCCGCGGGCCATCGGTCCGCCGGCCGTGTCCGCCCCCACCAGAGCGCCAGCACGCCGGCCGCCGCCGCCGCGTAGAGCCCGATCTCGGCCAGATCGGCGCGATGTTCGTGCTCCTCCACCAGCGGGCGCTCGACCCAGCTGGCACTGCGCAAGGCGTGCTTGGCCGAATCGCCGGACTGATCCGCCACGAATCCGGCGAGCGCGAGCGGAAGGGTCAGCCAGAGGGCAGCGCGCGTCAGGTCACGGGAGCGCGCCAGCATTCCCCAGAGGAGCAGAAGGAGCACGAATGGTGCTCCCAGGATCGGCAGGTGATTGACCAGCAGGTGAAAATGGGCGGGCGACCAATTCATCGGGCGGGCCTCAAGAGCGGGTGGTGGCTCGGCGACCGGTCAGTCGCTGAAGGTGGATCCGCAGGAGGGCCGTCCGTTCGGGGACGGGATCGGCCGCCGTGAGCGCTTCGGGTTGAAAGCTCCGGATGGCGGCGAGGGCCTCTGCCCGAGCGCGGTCGTCGGCCGGCCCGTCGCCCACGGGGTACACGGTGCCGTGTGCCACGACGCTCTGCCAGTCGAAGGGGCCTTCAATCTCATCCACCTCGAACGCGACCCAGGGCTGGTGGCCGAGCGAGGTGAGCTTCGTTCCCGGTGCGGTTCGGCAGAAGATCCATTCGCCGCGATGCACGTAGTGGATCGGCTCGATGTCCACCTGGCCATCGTGGGTGTAGGCAAGACGTCCAACGTGGTGGCGCGCGAGGAGCGCCTCGGCATCCACCGGGGACAGCGGTTGGAACGTCGGACGCGGATTCATCGGGCCCCCTCTCCACTGGCGCGAAGAGCGTTCAAGATGACGGCCACATCGATCCCCTCCTGCAGCAGGGCCCCCAGCGCCGGCGGGATCCGCCCCGCCGCGGCCACCAGCATTGCGATCGCGCTCACCCCAAGCCCGAACCAGAGACTCTGCTGCGCGATGTGCATTGTGCGCCGTCCGATCGCCACGGCCTCGGGTACGCCATCGAGGCTGTCGGCGAGGAGGACGATGTCGGCCGCCTCGGCGGAGATCCCGCCCCCGCCCGAGGCGAGCGCCACGCCGACCGTGGCGGCGGAGAGCGCCGGAGCATCGTTGATCCCGTCCCCGACCATCATCACGCGGTCGCCCCGGTCGATGAGCTCACGGATCGCCCGGAGCTTGTCCCCCGGCAGGTTGTCCCCGCGGATGTCGGTGATGCCGAGGCTCTGGCCGACCTTCCGCGCTTCCGCTTCGTGATCGCCGGAGAGGAGAATGATACGCCTGATGCCGAGGCCGCGGAGCCGGGCCAGCGCCGCGGCCGCCTCCGGGCGGGGGCGGTCGGCAAAACGAATCATGCCCGCGGCGGCGCCATCGATGGCGATGAACGCGCGCAGGCCGGTCCCGTCCCCTCGCGTTGCCTCGAGTGCCGGCCGGGCCGCCGGGGCCACCGTGGTGAGGTAGTTCCACGATCCCACGGCAACGGTACGTCCACCAGCCACTCCGCTCACGCCCTGACCGGGCAGTTCACGGATCTCATCCGCTTCGGGCACCGGCACCTGCCGCCGCACCGCTTCGGCCGTCACGCTGCGGGCCAGCTCGTGCCCCGAGCCCCGTTCGGCCGCCGCGGTGAGGGCGAGCAGCTCCTCGGCGGTGAAGGGAGGGATCGCCACCACATCGGCGACGTCGGGGCGACCGAGCGTGAGCGTGCCGGTCTTGTCCACCACCACCACGGTGACATTCGCCACGGCCTCGAGCGCTCCACCGTTCCGAAAGATCAGGCCACGGCGGGCGCCGCGATTGATCCCGCCGATCATCGCGACCGGCGTGGCGATGATCATCGGGCAGGGCGTGGCCACCACCAGCACCGCGAGCGCGCGGATCGGATCGCCCGCCACCAGCCA
>JBIOIC010000037.1:0-12750 GCA_044449625.1 Gemmatimonadales bacterium
GTACCCGCATCTTCTTGTACAGACCCCGCTCTTCAGGCAAAAAACCGATCCGCGGGGACAGTGCGCGGGCGTTGGCCCGGTTCCCGAAGATCGAGATGGTGCCTTCATCCGGCTCGATGATATCAAGCATCATCCGGATGGTCGTACTCTTGCCCGCCCCATTGGGGCCGAGCAGGCCGAAAATTCCGCCACGAGGCACGGAAAGCGACAGGTCGCGAACGGCGGTGTGACCAGCGAAGCGCTTGGTCACCCGATCCACGACGATCACAGCGTCCGACATATGGCTCCGAGTGCGGGAGGGGACTGGCGGGCGTACGAATCTAGCTCACCGGCTGTTTCAGGGCGGGACACACAAAAGCGGGGCGACCCGAGGCCGCCCCGCTGAGAATGCTCCGCCCGTTCCGATCCCGCTAGATCCCGATTTCCGCCAGGGGGACAAGGCCGGTGACGTCCGCCTCCGGCAGCACCAGATGCTTGAGGTCGAGACGGACTCCGAACTTCAGACTGCGGCGCACGAACTCTTCCCGCGTGCCGGCATCAGGATCGTGGGTCGCCACATTCAACAACTGCATCCCGCCGTTCTCCACCCGGTCAAACCGCCCGATGTAGGTCTTCGGGCCCACGGTATCGACCACCACCGTGACGCCATGGAGCTCCGGGTGCCCCGGATGGAACACGTGTCCGCTCACCTCAGACCGCCACGCCGCAATACTTGTCGAACGCGGCCACAAGGTCGGCGGCGATCTGCTGCGGAGACCGGCCCTCGATCATGTGCCGGTGGACGAAGTGCACGACTTCGCCGTCGCGCATCAGCGCCACCGACGGCGAGCTCGGCTGATACTCGCCGAAGTAGCTCCGCGCCCGCTGCGTCGCCTCCAGATCCTGACCGGCGAAGACCGTGTAGACGGCCTGGGGCAGGGTAGCGTGCTTGAGCGCGGCGGCCAGTCCCGGTCGTGCGGTACCGGCGGCGCACCCGCAGACCGAGTTCACGAAAACCAGCGCCGTGCCGGTCTCGTTTGCCAAGGCCGCATCCACCTCGGCGGCGTTCTTCAATTCGCGCACACCGAGCCGCGTGACCTCTTCGCGCATCGGCTTGACCATCATTTCAGAGTACGGCATATCCCTCTCCAGTAAACAGTGATCGATCAACGATGAGCAGTGTCACTCTGCTGCAATGCAGCCTTCAACGTATGCCAGCCCAGACTCGCGCATTTCACGCGGATCGGAAACTCCGCAACGCCGCCGAGGGCCGCGAGCTTGCCGAGGGCGGGAGCATCGGGGGCCACCGGAGTCCCGGTGACCAGGGCGTGGAACCCCTCGAACAGCGCCTCCGCCTCGGCAACGGTCTTTCCCTTCACCGCGGCGGTCATCAGGGACGCGGACGCCTTGGAGATGGCGCATCCCTGCCCCTGGAAGGTGACATTGACGATGCGATCACCCTCGCGCTTGACCCACACCACGATCTGGTCGCCACAGAGCGGATTCGATCCCTCGGCCCGGCCATCGGACTCCGCCATCTCACGGAAATTGCGAGGCGACCGATTGTGATCCAAGATCAGCTCCTGGTAGAGCTCGCCGAGGCCGTTCATGACGCGAAAACCTTCCGGACCCTGTGCAGCCCGGCGACGAGCGCATCTACGTCGGACCGGGTGTTGTAAGCGGCGAACGAGGCCCGCGCGGTGGCGGGAAGCCCCAAGTGGCGCATCAGCGGCTGGGCGCAGTGGTGGCCGGCCCGGATCGCCACGCCTTCCGCGTCGAGCACGGTCCCGATGTCGTGCGGGTGTACGCCGTCCATGGTAAACGAGAAAACACTCACCCGCTCCGCCGAAGTTCCCAGAACCCGCAGCCCCGGGATCTCCGAGACGCGCTCCGACGCATAGGTGAGGAGATCGTGTTCGTGCGCCGAGAGCGCGGTTCGGTCTAGACCGGTCAGCCAATCGAGCGCCGCGCCGAGCCCGATCACCGGGGCGATCGGCGGAGTGCCGGCCTCGAACCGTTCGGGGGGCGGGAGGAACGTGGTCTCCTCAACGCTCACCCGTTCGATCATTCCGCCACCCCCCTCATACGGCGGCATCGCTTCCAGAAGCGCTCGGCGACCGTAGAGCAGACCGACGCCGGTCGGACCGTAGAGTTTGTGGCCCGAGCAGGCGAAGAAGTCACAGCCGAGCGCGCGAACGTCGATCGGGAAATGGGGAGCGGACTGTGCGCCGTCCACCAGGACCACGGCGCCGTGAACCGCCGCCAGATCGACAATCCGCCGCACCGGGAGGGCGGTGCCGAGGACATTCGAGGCGTGGGCAACGGCGACGATCCGGGTCCGAGCGTTGAGAAGGCGCTCGAACGCATCGAGATCGAGTGATCCATCGGCAAGCAGGGGCGCCACCTTGAGAGTCGCACCGACCCGCCGTGCCAGCATCTGCCAGGGAACGAAGTTCGAATGATGTTCCAGCGCCGTCAGCAGGATCTCGTCACCACGACCGACATTCGCATCGCCCCAACTGCGGGCCACAAGATTGATGGCGCTCGTCGTTCCGTGCGAGAAGATGACCTCGTCGGTCGATGCCGCGTTCAGAAACTTGCGCGCCTTCTCCCGGACCGCGTCGTACGCCAGTGTCGCTTCGTGACTCAGCGTGTGGACGCCACGATGCACATTGGCGTGACCTTCCCGCTGGTGTCGCGCCATCGCTTCGATGGCCACGTCAGGCATCTGGGCCGAGGCGGCGCTGTCGAGATAGACCAGCGGATGGCCTCGAACGGTGCGGGAGAGGACGGGGAAGGCCGCGCGGACGGCGGCCAGGTCCAGCGACGCGAGGCCCCCTCCAGCACGAGAGGCCGGCGAAGGCGCGGCCACCACCAGCCGGGCGGTGGTCACTCGAGCCAGGAGGCGACGAGCGCCTCGAGCTGGCCACGGACCGGGTCGACCGTGAGTCCGGTGAGCATCTCGGCCGCGAACGCGTAGGTGAGGATTTTCTGGCCGAGGATCGGGCCGATGCCACGGCTCTCCAGATAGAAGAGCGGCAACTGTTCCAGCCGACCCACGGTGGCGCCGTGGGTGCACTTCACGTCATCGGCGAAGATTTCAAGCTGCGGCTTGGTGTCAACCCGCGCCGAATCGGAGAGGATCAGGTTTCGATTGGTCTGCTTTCCGTCGGTTTTCTGCGCTTCGGGGGTCACGAAGAGCTTGCCGTTGAACACCGCATGAGAGCGCCCGGTCAGCACTCCCTTGTAGAGCTCCCGGCTGCCGCAGTTCGGTGCCCGATGCTCGATGGTGGTGTGATTGTCGACCAATTGGTCCGCACGACCGAGGTAGAGCCCATCGAGGTTGCATTCACCGCCGGGGCCCGCGAAGACGCTCCGCGTGTCGTGGCGGCAAATCCGCGCCCCAATGCTGGCCGAAAAGCCGTGGTAGCGACTGTCCCGTTCCTGGCGGACGCTGATCGCGGCGGTATGGAAGGCGCGAGCGCCCTGACGCTGGATCTGGTAGTGGGTGAGTTCCGCGTTGGCGCCGACCGACACCTCGGTCGCGGCATTGACGAAATACTCGCCTTCGGCCAGGGAGACATAGTGCTCGACCACCTTGGCCGAGGCCCCAGGTTCGAGGACGATCAGGCTCCGAAGGTGGGCCATCGAGCCGGCGGCATCAGGCCCGGCGATCACCAGCAGATGGATCGTCGGCACCAGCGCAACGCCGGTGGGAAGGTGAACCAGCGCGCCATCGGTGTGCAGCGCCGCGTTGAGGGCGACGAACGGCGTCATCTCCGCGGGCGCGAGAACCCCCAACCGGCCTTCGATCAGCCGGGCGAGAGCAGGGGTGCCGAGGGCTTCAGTCAGCGGGGCGACAGTTACGCCGGAGGGGAGCGATGGACGGACCGACAGCGCTGCAGCGAACCGCCCGTTCACGAAGGCGAGACGGATTCCCTCCTGCGCGCCGAAGGCGAACGGCGCGATGGCGCCCTGGGTCACCGGCTGGCCCGCAGCAGGCGCCGGGGCGAACGCGGCCTTTGCGATGGGACCGACGTCGGTAAAACGCCAGTCCTCCTCGCGCGGGGCAGGGAACCCCACCGCGGAGAAACGGGTCATTCCCCGTTCCCGCAACGCGGCCAGCCAACCGGGCGCCGGACTGGTCCGGGTCCGCGCAAACTCTTCGACATACCCCTGAGTCACGCCGCCGCTCCGTCCTCAAGCCACTCGTAGCCACGCGCTTCGAGCTCCAGCGCGAGCTCCTTCCCGCCTGACTTGACGATCCGTCCTCCCGCGAGCACGTGCACGTGGTCGGGGACGATGTAGTTCAGCAAGCGCTGGTAGTGGGTGACAACGATCGTGGCGCGATCGGGGCGCCGCAGCTTGTTGACGCCGCCGGCGACGATCCGGAGCGCGTCGATGTCGAGCCCGGAATCCGTCTCGTCGAGGATGGCGAGCTTGGGCTCCAGGACCGCCATCTGGAGGATCTCGTTGCGCTTCTTCTCACCGCCGGAGAAACCGAAGTTGACGGCACGCTGCATGATCTCCGGACCCCACTCGACCAGCTTGAGTTTCTCCTCCAGCAGGTCCAGGAAATCGATGGGGTCCATCTCCTCCTGGCCGCGCGCTTTGCGGATCTCGTTGCAGGCGGCGCGCAGGAAGTAGACGTTGGTGACGCCGGGAATCTCGACCGGATACTGGAACGCGAGAAAAACCCCCGCCTGGGCCCGCTTCTCGGGCTCGAGGGCCAGGAGATCAGTCCCCTCAAACAGGACCTGTCCGCCGGTGACCGCGTATGCGGGGTGGCCCGCGATGACCTGGGCCAACGTGCTCTTCCCGGAGCCATTGGGTCCCATCACGGCGTGGATTTCGCCCGCCCGTACCGTGAGGTCGATGCCCTTGAGGATGTCCTTGTCGCCCGCCCGGGCGGTGAGGTTCTTGATTTCAAGCACGGCTAGCCCGCTGTTGTTGGTCGTTGGTCATTGGTCATTGGTCGTTGGTCGTTAGTCGTTGGTCGATAGGATCCGCGACCAATGACCAGCGACCAACGACAGCCTCTACCCCACGCTTCCTTCGAGCGTCACGCCAAGCAGCTTCTGCGCTTCGACAGCGAACTCGGTGGGAAGATTGAGGAATACTTCCTTGCAAAACCCATTCACCACCATCGAGATCGCGTTCTCGGTATTGAGGCCGCGCTGCTTCAGATAGAAGATCTGGTCTTCGCTGATCTTCGAGGTACTGGCCTCGTGCTCGAGCGTGGCGGTCGGATTCTGGATGTCGATGTAGGGAAAGGTGTGGGCTCCGCAGCGGTTTCCGATGAGCATCGAATCGCACTGGGTGTAGTTCCGGGCGTGCTCAGCGCGGGGCAGCACCTTCACCTGGCCCCGATAGCTGTTGTTCCCGTGGCCGGCGGAGATCCCCTTGGACACGATCGTCGACCGGGTGCGCTTGCCCACGTGAATCATCTTGGTGCCGGTGTCCGCCTGCTGGTAATTGTTCACCACGGCGACCGAATAGAACTCGCCGACGGAGTCATCGCCTTGCAGGATCACGCTGGGATACTTCCAGGTGATGGCGGAGCCGGTCTCGACCTGGATCCACGAGATCTTGGAGCGCGCTCCCGCCTTGCCGCGCTTCGTCACGAAATTGAAGATCCCGCCCTTGCCGTCCTTGTCGCCCGCGTACCAGTTCTGGACCGTGGAATATTTGATGGTGGCGTCGTCGAGTGCCACCAACTCAACCACCGCGGCGTGGAGCTGGTTCTTGTCCCGCTTGGGCGCAGTGCATCCCTCGAGGTAGCTCACTTGCGCGCCTTCATCCGCCACGATCAGGGTGCGCTCGAACTGGCCCACATCCACAGTGTTGATGCGGAAGTAGGTCGAGAGCTCCATCGGGCACTTGACGCCCTTGGGGATGTAGACGAACGAACCGTCGCTGAAGACGGCGGCATTGAGCGCGGCGAAGAAGTTGTCCCCGGAGGGCACCACGGAGCCGAGGTATTTCCGAACTAGCTCGGGATGTTCGCGCACCGCGTCCGAGAAGGAAGAGAAGATGATCCCGTATTCCTTCAGCTTTTCCTTGAACGTCGTGGCCACAGAGACGCTGTCGAAGATTGCGTCCACTGCGACCCCGGTCAGGCGCTTCTGCTCCGAAAGCGAGATGCCCAGTTTTTCGTAGGTCGAGAGCAGTTCCGGGTCCACTTCATCGAGCGAGCCCAGCGGCTTCGTGGTCTGAGGGGCCGAGTAGTAGCGGATGGCCTGATAATCGATCGGATCGTAGGTGACGTTGGACCAGTGCGGCTCCTTCATCGTGAGCCACTTGCGATACGCCTGCAACCGCCACTCCAGCAGGAACGCGGGTTCCTGCTTCTTGGCGGAGATCGCGCGGACCACCTCTTCGCTCAATCCAGGCGGGAAGCTGTCCGCTCCGATATTGGTAACGAAGCCGTACTTGTATTCCTGGTTGACCAGGGACTCGACCGACGAGCTCATAGCATTCTCCAACGGCACTGCTCAGAAATGGCCGGAGACAAATGGTAGGGGAATTAGTCGGGATTGTCAATCGGACCGTGTGGCCCCTGCCGCTGGATTCTAATCGCTTATTCGAGAACAGTTTACCAATTCACGTCCGCTCGGGACTCGGGCGACGGCAACGTAGTCTCGGCCGCACCAGGACGGGTGTGAAAGGGCAATTGAGCTCTGGTAGATGTTGTATAGCATACTACTATTGGGGTAGTGCGATTATTGACGTAACCCATATATTGGCGGGTCAACATCTTGGCCCCCGCAACCAACGCGCCGATGACCATCCACCGCATCCGTCTGCTGGGTGACCCCGTTCTCCGCGCTCGCTGCGAGTTGATCGCCAAGCCGCGATCGGCCGCGGTGCGCATGGTCCTGGATGACCTCAAGGACACGCTGCGGGACGTCCGGGCGCGGCACGGTTTCGGCCGGGCCATTGCGGCGCCGCAAATCGGAGCGCCGCTGCGGATGGTCTACGTCGAGATGGAAAAGCCCTGGCCCCTCATCAACCCCGAGATCGTCGATATCGGGGTCGAAGACTTCCCGGTCTGGGACGACTGCCTGTCCATCCCCGACCTGATGATCCGCGTCCTCCGCGCCTATCGAGTCAAGGTGAAGTACCAGGACCTCAAGGGTGAGACCCAGGTGATCGAACTCGAGGGGGATCGGGCCGAACTCCTGCAGCACGAAATCGATCACCTGGATGGCGTGCTCCCGGTGGACCGCCCCCACGGCCTCGACCCGTTCTGCTACCGGGTGGAGTGGGACCGGTTCTACTCGGCCCAGGGCCGCTACGGAAAACCGGAACCGCGAGCGAATCTCTACGCAACACCGCTGACCGGCCTCCTCTAGGCGAGGGCGTGAACGAACATCGGGGGCTCCGGTCAACGCCGGGGCCCCCGTTTTACGCCCATCGCCCACGTCGGTCCTATCCCATCTCAGAACCACTGGCCGACCCGGAATAGCACCTGGTCGCGAAAGCCGCGTGTGACGCCGTATTCGAGGCGCACGTAGCCGAGGGGGGTGCCCAATCCGAACCCTATCCGGCCGCCCACGTGCCAATTGGAGAGCGCCATTCCACTCGCGTCGAAAGCAGTCTGACCGGTCGCGGCTTCGGCCCGAAGGTCGAGCGATCTCACCACCGGGACAGCGATGGTCACGGCGCCGAAGGCCTCCCGGTCTCCCCGCAGCTCATAGATATGGAGTCCCGGAAACCCGTCGTCGCCGCCCAGCGGGAAGGTGAGCTGGAGGGGGAGAGCATCTCCGAGGCCGAGTCGAAAATGCGGGGTGATGGTGATCTCCCCCCATTGCAGTGGATCGACCCATTCGACCGCCGCCAGTCGATAACGACCGGTCCATTCCATCGAAAACTTGAACAGCGTCTGGTCACCACCCGCGGTGTGCAGCGCGTGGACCACCATCCCGCCGGTCCGCTGGCCCGCCACCAGCGAATTGCCCCAGAGGACGCCCTCCATTCCGGCTTGTACCACCCAGTCGACGCCGGGGAGCCATTCGAGTCCGGCAAATCCGACCCCGGTCTGTGCCCGAAGCTGCGACTGCTCGACACCGGCAGGGTCGAACGTCCGGAGGTGCTGGTCCAGGAGTGTCAGGGTCGCGGTCGGGCGTGGAGCACCGCGGTCACGCCAGGTCCGCCGGACTCCGAGGTCAAGTTCGTTTCGAAGACCTCCGAGGAAGAGGACGGCGCTCGCTTCCACGGCGCGGTTCAGTATCTGACGGTCGACCGCGCCGGCCCACATCCGCGCGCTGAGTTCGTTGTCATACGCGACGCCAAGCGCCGCGACCCGCGCCGGGGTGCGCTGGGCCTCGATGGCGAGACTGATCTTCCCCGGCCCGGCGGAAGAATCGGGATGCAGCCACACCGCCCGGAAGCGATCCGACGCCGCCAGCTTGAGGATGCCGGCGCGCAGCCGCGCCGTATCGAGTGGCAGACCGGAGATCAAGCCGAGTTCCCGAAGGAGGTCATTCGCCTCGGCACGGCCCAGTCCCTGGGTGGTCGTCCCCGCCAGGACCGGCGCCGGGCCGGTCACCGCCGTGGGGAGCGGGGAAGCGGCACGGAGCAGACAGGCAACGCCCGTCGACAGGGCGGCTCGGGCGGCGGCGGCCCCGCGTGCGATCGCGGTATCGAGCGCGGCGGCGGTGAAATCGAGGTTGCCGATCCCGGTGATGTCCGATCGGATGACAAGATCACCCGGGAGCGCGGTATCGCCCGGCTGACGAAAGAGATAGTCCACCAGATAGTCGGCCACGGTGAGCGGCGAAGTGAGATCGACCGAGTCGGATTCCGACTGGATGAGTTCCGATGCAATGACGGTCCGTGCGCCGAGTGAACGTGCCACCCGAATTGGCGTGTTGGCGGAGAGACCGCCATCCGCGAGGTATCGGCCGTCCAGTTGCACCGGCTCGAAGACGAGCGGGATCGCCATGCTGGCGCGGACCGCCTGCGCGAGATCACCGCGGGAGAGCGGGACCGCCTGACGGCGGGCGAGGTCGGTGGCGACGGCGTAGAACGGGATCGGCAGGGTGGAGAAATCGCCGCGGGCGACAAGATTGCCACGGAGCAGGGTGGCGCCGAGCCAGGCATTGATCGGACCATCGGGCACAGCCGCCCGTTGCAGCACCAGGCCTCGATCGGATTGCTCCCACACCACCAGGGGGCGCAGCGGCCCGAGCGATTGGGGAGTCTCCGGCTCATACGAGCGAAAGAGCGCGCCGAGGGGGATCGCGCGAGCGATGGAATCGATCTCGCGACCGCTGTATCCGCTGGCGTAGAGCGCACCGATGATGGCGCCCATGCTGGAACCGACGATCAGATCCGGCCGTACCCCGAGACTGTCGAGTATGCGGAGTACGCCGATGTGGGCGAGTCCCTTGGCGCCGCCACCGGACAGGACCAAGGCCACCGGTCCATCGGGGCAACGGCCCTGGGCCGCCACAGGTGCAGGCAGCCCGGCCACGGACAGACTGACGGCGAGTACCACGGCGCAGCGCATGATGGAAGATAAAGCGAGCGGCGGGACGCTCTCGCGGGCGCGGCGGACGGTGGCTGATGAAGAGGGCCTCAGGGACGCCGTGACCCCTTGCGTCCGACCGGGCCCCTCTGATACTTATGTGCGCTCACGGTGCGATCTCGGACCTGGGCCAAGGCCCATTGGGAGGCAGGACGGCATGACGTACGTGATCACCGAAGCCTGTATCGGCGTGAAGGACCGGGCCTGCGTGGATGTGTGTCCGGTCGACTGCATCTACGAAGGTGAGGATCAGCTCTACATCCACCCCGACGAGTGCATCGACTGTGGAGCGTGCGAGCCCGAGTGTCCGGTGACGGCGATCTTCCCCGAGGAAGATGTTCCGGCCAACTTGACGGCGTACGTGGAGAAGAACCGCGAAGCGTTCAACTCGGACACGCCGCCAGGACGCCCCAAGCGATAGATGCGCCTGGTGACGGGCGACGAGATCGGCCCTCCGCACGGACGTGCGGGGGGCTTCGTTCTTTCCCGGGCATGAACACTTGGGGCGACAGCGCACGAGACGACGGATGGAAACGCGGGAGGCCCGCGGGGTCGTACTGCCTTGGCCGCGACCCCGGGGCCCGATCAGGAAGAACTGCGTTGTACGAGTGGCGTGGATCCGAGGGAGTAGGTTCCGACCGCCATGCCTATAGACGCCCGAACCCGCGGGATGGTTTCATCGGAGCGATTCGAGGAATTCGGTCAGCACCCTGGTCGTGGCCAGCGGCTGCTCGATCGGCGCGAGATGGCCGGCTCCGGAAATGACACTCAACACTGCACCGGGAATTCCTTCGGCCATGACACGGGCCATGGCGACCGGGGTGAGCTGGTCCTGATCCCCCACCACCACGAGGGTAGGCACCCCGGCGAGCTCGGGCAGCAGCGGAAGACTGTCGGCGCGTTCACGCATCGCACCGAGGGCGCCGAGGATCCCGCTCACCGGGGCCGATGTCATCGTGGCGCGGATGCGCACCGCGACCTGCGGCATCGTATCGATGCCTCCCGGGGCGAGCAGCCGGGGGAGCATCTGTTCGGCGATGGCGGCGCTTCCCCGCTCGCGGGCGAGCGCCATCGACGCGTCGCGTCCCCGCTTGGCCTCGGCGTTGTCGGCCTCGGCGCGGGTGCCGACCAGCACCAGCGCGCGGAGACGCGCGCGATGACGCCGGGCGAACTCGAAGCCGATGTACCCGCCCATCGAGTGGCCGCAGAGCACCACCTGATCGATGGCGAGGAGATCGAGCAGGGCCGCCAGATCGTCGGCATAGGTCGCCATTGAGTAGCCGAGGTCGGGCGCGTCCGAGAGTCCGAAGCCGCGCAGATCGGGAGCGATGCGGCGCCAGCCGGTGAGGGCCCCCACCTGGTGCTGCCAAATGGTCCGGTCAAGCGGGTAACCGTGGACGAAGAGGATGGCGGGTCCATCCCCTCGGACGTCGACGGCCAGGTTGACGCCGTTCACCGTGAGCCGGGCCATTTCCCCGCGGCTGGAGATGCGGGCGTTCATGAACCGACCGACTTCCGACGGCACCGCCACCGGGTGTCCCTCGCGATCGATGCAGACAAAGACGAACTCACCGGTGGCGACCAGGGCATCATCGCGTACGCGGCGCGCTGTCTGGCGCATGGTGAAACTGGTGCGGCCGTGGTGGATGAGCGACTGCTGAAAGCGGAGTATGTCGCCGGGGAAGGCGGGGGCGTGATAGTCGACCGTGGTCTTTCGCACGGCAGGCCAGGCGCCGGCCCGGGTGAAGACGTCCATCCCCGGGCCGCGGGCCAGCATCTCCCAACGTGCCCGTTCAAAGAGTGAGAGGAAGGCGGCCTGATTCAGATGGCCGAACGCATCGCACTCGTCGGGGTAGACCGTCAGGTCGATCTCGGGGATGGGCATGGCGGAGCGCTCTGAAGTGTCGGCGGCGCCGCGCGTGGCCGACTGAGTGGTCGCGGCGCTACTTTGCAGGAAGATACCGGCGCCCCTTCGAGTCCGATAGCTGACCGCCACCGGCGAGATCACCATGCCTCCGCAGACCGATTACATCCGCCACGCCGCCCGGCTGGCGCGCAAACTCCAGATGGACGCCGCGACGGGAACGCTGGCCCAGCCCGACGCGGAGTTCTGGAAGGTGCTGGCCAAGGCGTTCGACGAAGTGGCCGCGGGACTGGCGCAGGTTCCTCGTGGGGAGTGAAGCGCAGTTCGTCACCACCCCCGCGGCGCTCCGCGCACTGCTGGCCGAGGTGGGACGGCCGGCGCTGCTCGCCCTCGACACCGAGGCGGCGAGCTTCCATCGCTATTCCGACGCCATCTGCCTGGTGCAGCTCTCCACCCGGGAGCTGACGGCGGTGATCGACCCTCTCGCCGTCCCCGACCTCCGCGGCATCGGTGCCCTGGTGGCCGATCCCGCGGTTGAGATCGTCTTCCACGACGCCGATTACGATCTCCGTCTCCTCGGCCGCGATCACGGCTTTCACTGCACCCGGCTCTTCGATACCCGGGTCGCGGCCCAGCTCCTCAACGAACCCGGCATCGGCCTTGCGGCTCTGCTGGGGAAGTATCTCGGAATCGTGCTCGACAAGAAATTCCAGCGCGCCGACTGGTCGGAACGGCCACTGGCGCCCGGAATGCTCGAGTACGCCGCCGGAGACACGACTCACCTGCCGGCCCTGCGCGACATCCTCCACGCCCAGCTTCAGGCCGCCGGAAGGTTGAGCTGGGCGGAGGAGGAGTTCGAGCGCCAGGCAACGGTACGATGGGAGCCGGAGGACCCGGCGTCCGCCTATCTGCGGATCAAGGGCTCGGGCCGCTTGCGCGGTCGCCAACTGGCGGTCCTGCGCGAGACGTATCATTGGCGCGAAGCAACCGCGAAGAAGCTTGACCGGGCTTCGTTCCGCGTGGTGAATCCCGACGTGGTGCTGGCCTTCGCAACCATCCAACCGCGGACACTGGATCAGTTGAAGGCCATCAAGGGGATATCGGCGGGGCAGGTGGAACGATACGGGCAGGAGATACTGGCGGCGGTGGAGCGGGGGCTCGCGGTGCGGGAGGCGGAGCTGCCGCAGATCGAGCGGGGCAAGCGCCCGCCCCCCGACCCCGCGTTCGACGCACGACTCGAACGACTCAAAGCGGTGCGCACCGCCGCAGCGGAACGGATCGGGCTCGCCCCGGGAGTGCTCTGCCCCAACGGAACACTGGAACAGGTCGCCCGGATGGCGCCGAAGTCAGTGGAGGAACTGGGACAGATTCCGGA
>JBIOIC010000038.1:0-12697 GCA_044449625.1 Gemmatimonadales bacterium
GCTTATCGCGCCCGAGAGTTCACATCGACGGCGCGGTTTGGCACCTCGATGTCGGCTTGTCACATCCTGGGGCTGGAGAAGGTCCCAAGGGTCCGGCTGTTCGCCGGTTAAAGTGGCACATGAGCTGGGTTCAGAACGTCGTGAGACAGTTCGGTCTGTATCCGTCGTGGGCGTGGGAGCGTTGAGGGATGTCGACTCTAGTACGAGAGGACCGAGCCGAAGCGACCGCTCGTGTACGGGCTGTCCCGCCAGGGGCAGCGCCCGGTAGCGATGTCGCGCAGGGATAACCGCTGAATGCATCTAAGTGGGAAACCCGTCCCAAGATGAACGCTCCTGGACCTTAAGGTCCCTGAAGGGCCCTGGGAGACTACCAGGTTGATAGGCCGCAGATGCACGGGGCGCAAGCCCTTCAGTCGAGCGGTACTAATCGCCCGTGAAGTTTGATCTCTTCCAATTTTTTCAGCATCACCACCCGTCCGTACCGCGATTGTTCGCCGCCCGGCCCAACACCGGCGGCGTTCGTATCGCTGACGACTAGCGCGCAGGGGCCACACCCGTTCCCATACCGAACACGGCCGTTAAGCCCTGCAGCGCCGATGGTACTACGATCGACAGGTCGTGGGAGAGTAGGCCGTCGTCAGCTCCTCTTCGAAGCCCCGGCATCCGCAAGGATGTCGGGGTTTCGGTTTTCCACCTCACCCCCCGGCCCCCTCTCCCTGATGGGAGAGGGGGAGTAACTTCAGCCTATGACACGCTGCGGCCACATCGCCCTCGCCGGCCGGCCCAATGTCGGCAAATCCTCGCTCTTGAACGCCCTGATCGGCGAGCACCTCGCCATCGTCTCCCCCAAGGCCCAAGCCACCCGGCTCCCGGTGACCGGCCTCCGGACCGAAGGGGAGACCCAGTTCGTCTTCCACGATCTCCCCGGACTCCTCGATCCCGAATACCTGCTCCATCAGCGCATGCGTGAGTCCGCCCTGGACGCGATTGCCCGCGCCGACCTGATCCTGCACCTCCATCCGGCGCTTGAGGCCCCCGCCCCTGACTTCACCGCGGTCGCCGGACTCCCGGCACCTCCCAAAGCTCCGGTCATCACGCTCTACACCAAAGGGGATCTCCTGGACGCCGACGCACAGCGGGTCCTCGAAGGGACCGGGGCCGCCGTGACGAGCGCCGAGAATCCGGCGACCCTCGACGCCCTCCTCGCCCGTCTGGCGCCCCTCCTTCCCGAAGCCCCTTTCGCCTTCCCGGCCGACGAGCTCGGCACCCAGCCGATGCGGTTCTTCGTCGTGGAGTATCTGCGGGAGGCCGCCTTCGAGCTGCTGGAGGAGGAGCTGCCGTATGCCTTCACCGCGGAGGTCGAGGAGTTCCGGGAGGAGCGGGACCCGGTGTACATTCGAGCGTCGCTGTACGTCGAGTCCGAGTCGCAAAAGGGGATCGTGATCGGCCGGCAGGGCCGGATACTCAAAGCGATCGGGACCCACGCCAGGCAGCGCCTCGAAGCGCTCCTGGGCCGCAAGATCTACCTGGACTGCTGGGTGAAAGTGCTCCCCAAGTGGCGCCGGAGCACCGAGTTGTTGACCCGATTCGGTTTTCCCCCGCCGAGCCCGGAGACGCCGTGAGCCTTCCCGATGAACTGCTTGAGATCCTGGTCTGCCCCAAGTGCCGAGGGGATCTGGAGTACCGCCAGGCTCCGGAGGCGCTGATCTGCCATGCCTGCCGACTGGTGTATCGGGTGGAGGACGGGATCCCCATCCTGCTGATCGACGAGGCCACATCGCTCTGATCTCAGGGCCGGACTGCCTCGTTTGACTTCACCGAGGCTGCGGCCTAACTTTTTGCGGATACGTCTCTTACCAGGGGCCAGCGGGTGCGGAACCGCCCGTCGATTCTCTTCCACTCACCGGGCGATGCGCCGGTCCCCGCCCTCCTGACCGAATGGGGGGTGGCGCACGGCTATGCGGTCGTCGCCGTCCCGCTGGCGGACGAGGTAGAGACGATCCTGCTGCGGGGAACGCTCGCCTACGTGCTGATCGACGGGGCGGGGGGCCCTCCGGCCCTGGAGAACCTGATCGGCCGGCTCAAGGGAGACCCATACACCGCCATCACGCCGGTGGCTGTGCTCGCCACCCGGCACGACACGCCGGAGATCGCGGCCTGGTTCCGGGCCGGTGCGGATGAGGTGCTTACCCCGCTGCTGGATCCAATCGAGCACCGCTCGCGGCTCGATGCGATGGTGGTGCGGGCCGAACGAGACTTGGCGGTGCATCCGTCGACCCGGCTGCCCGGGACCACCGAGATCGAGCGGGCGATCCGGCGCAGCCTGAATACCGGCGGGGAATTCGCGGTCTGCTATGCCGACCTCGATCACTTCAAGGAATTCAACGATCGCTACAGTTACTATGACGGCGATCGGATCATCCTGATCCTCTCCCGCATCCTGCACGATGTGGTGAAAGGGATCGCGGGATCGCCCGGCTTCGTGGGGCACATCGGCGGCGACGATTTCATCTTCATCGTGCCGAACACGATCACCACGGCGGTCTGCACCGAGATGCTGAGCGTCTTCGACACCCTCATCCCGCTGCAGTACAACGACCAGGACCGGCGCGCCGGCTATTTTTTCGGGAAGGATCGGCGGGGCCAGCTGCATCGGGTGCCGCTCATGACGCTGTCGATCGGAATCGTGACGAATCGCAATCGCAGCTTCACCCATCCGGCCCAGTTGAGCGAGCTCGCGACCGAAATGAAGAGCTACGCCAAGACATTGCCCGGATCGGTTTTCGTGGTGGATCGCCGCTATTCGACGGATGTGCCGGAACTGGATCCGGCACCGAAGTCGCTGAGCACCGAGGGACGCTGAATGAACGTTGTCTGTCCGACCTGCGCCACCGTCTATCGCGTCGATCCCGCCAAAGTTCCGGCGGGCGGGGTGCGAGCTCGCTGCGGCGTCTGCGCCGCCGTCTTTCCCGTCAGCACCAACGGCGCCTCGCCGGCCGCGGTGGTACCCGCTCCCGTCGTGCTGCCGCCGGTGGCGGTACCGGCCGCCGCTCCGGCCGCTCCGATGCCCCCGGCGGGAGGACGGCCCGCGATCCCGACGGGGCTTCGGCCCTCGGGGATGTTCGCCCCGCCGGCCATGCCGGGCGCCGCCCCGGCCTCGCGGCCCTCGGTGCCGATGGCCGCGCCCAAACCGAGCGGACCTTCCCCCGTCGCTCCGGTCGCGCCAGCTCCACGACCGCCAGTCCCTCCGGTGCAGGCCGCTCCGGTCTCCGCACCCGCCGCGCCAACTCCGGCCCCGCGCCCACCAGTCGTTCCTGGGCGGGGGCAGAATCCGTTCATGTCCCAGGATCCTTCGCAGAAGGCCCGGCGTCTGGCTCGCGCGCTGGTCTCGGACCTGGTGGTCTATGGTGCCGCCCGGCGGGACGAAGCACTCAAGGCCGGCACGCTGAAGGAGGTCTTCGGCGAGGAGATCAAGAAGAGCTGGCAGGAGTTCGTCGACCAAGTCGGCAAGGAAATGGCGGAGTCGACCCCCTATTTCAACGATGCGCTCAACGACATTCTGGCCGGAGGTCAGAAGATCTTCTGACAGGTAGCGTCCTGACGGTGCGGGATCCTGGGGCGCGCCCCCGGGGTCCCGCTTTGTTTCGGGGGGTGCGCTCCCGATGGGCGGCCCCCGTCCCCTATATTCCATCCACTCACTGACTTGAGAGACCATGGCCGCGCTGGATGAACGCCTTGCACTGCTGCATGACCGGATCGCCGATCTCGGGAGGTTCCTTTGACGTCGAGGCCAAGGAGCGCCGCGTCGCGGAACTCGAGGCGCGTCAGGCCGACGCCGGGTTCTGGAACGATCCGAAGGCGGCGACGGTCGTCGTGCAGCAGACCAAGCAGCTCAAGGGATGGATCGGGCCGTATCGGGATCTGAGCGAGCGAGTCGAATCCTCCCGCGGTATGTCCGAGCTGCTCCGCGCCGAGCCTGATGAGGGATTGACCCGGGATCTGGAGGCCGAAGCTGCGGCGCTCGAGGTGGCACTCAAGGCGTTCGAGGTTCAGGCGCTGCTGCAGGGTCCTGATGATGGCGGCGATGCACTGCTCACCATCCATCCCGGCGCCGGCGGCACCGAGAGCCAGGACTGGGCCGAGATGCTCATGCGGATGTACACCCGCTGGGCGGAGCGCCGCGGGTATCTGGTCACGATTCTCGACCTGCTGGCGGGGGAGGAGGCAGGGATCAAATCGGTGACCCTCGAGATCAAGGGGCAGTACGCCTACGGATTCCTGAAAGCGGACAAGGGGGTGCATCGCCTCGTGCGCATCTCTCCCTTCGACTCCCAGGCCCGCCGTCACACTTCGTTCGCCTCGGTCTTCGTCTACCCCGATGTCGACGACACCATCGAAGTCGAACTTCGGGACGAGGACATCAAGATGGATGTCTTTCGCGCCTCGGGGGCCGGCGGCCAGCACGTCAACAAGACCAGTTCGGCCGTCCGGCTGACGCATATGCCGACCGGCCTCGTCGTGTCGTGCCAGCAGGAGCGGAGCCAGGGGAAGAACAAGGCGACCGCGATGAAGATGCTGCGGGCCGCCCTCTACCAGAAAAAGCTGGAGGAGCAGCAGGCCGCCAAGGCGCTGGTCGAGGCCACCAAGACCGACAACTCGTGGGGCAACCAGATCCGCAGCTACGTCTTTCAGCCCTACACGCTGGTCAACGACCATCGGACCGAGCTCAAGATCGGCGACGTGCAGCGCGTCATGGACGGGGACATCGATCCATTCATCGAGGCATACCTCAAGCGCTTCGGCGGGGCGGTCGCGTGACGGACGATCGTTCTCCGATTGAACAGGCGCGCCGCCGCAACCTCGAAGCGCTGGCGGCCCTCGGTCACCCTCCGTTCGCCTATCGCTTCGAGCGCTCCCACCTGGCCGCTGCCGCGCTCGCACTCTATGAGGACGCGATGGGCGAGGATGGCCCCGAGGTGGCTGTGGCCGGGCGGCTGGTCTCGCTCCGGACCCAGGGAAAGACCGCGTTCGGTCACCTGGAGGACGTGAGCGGCCGGATCCAGCTCTACTGCCGCCAAGACCAGCTCGGGACGGCATATGAGGCGGTCAAGCTCCTGGATCTTGGCGATCATGTGGGCGCGCGCGGGCGCCTCTTTCGCACCCGCGCCGGCGAGGTCTCGGTGCGCGTCACGGGAATCGAGCTGCTCGCCAAGTCGCTCCGCCCGCTTCCGCTCGGCAAGCGCAAGGAGGGGGAGGACGGCGGGACCTTCGGCGGATTGAGCGATCCGGAGGTCCGCTATCGCCAGCGTTACGCCGATCTCGCCGTGCATCCCGAGGTACGCGATGTCTTCCGGCTCCGCGCCCGCGCCATCGCCTTCCTCCGGCGGTTCCTCGACGAACGCGACTTCCTCGAGGTCGAGACCCCGATCCTTCAGGCGCTCTACGGCGGCGCCTCGGCCCGGCCGTTCGTGACCCACCACAACGCGCTGGACATGCCGCTCTACCTCCGGATCGCCGACGAGCTCTACCTCAAGCGGCTCCTGGTCGGGGGGCTCGAACGGGTCTACGAGATTGGTCACGACTTCCGCAATGAGGGGATGGACCGGAGCCACAATCCCGAATTCACGATGCTGGAGTGCTACCAGGCGTACGCCGATTACCGCGACATGATGGCGCTCACCGAGGCGATGGTCAGCGGAGTGGTCCAGCACTGCACCGGGGGACTGGTGCTGGAGCGGGAGGGCGCAACGCTCGATTTCACGCCGCCCTGGCCGCGGGTAGGGTTCCTCGAGGGGGTCGCGCGCACCGCCGGAGTCAATCTGCGCACGGCGTCGGACGCCGACCTGCGGGCCAGGCTGCGGCAGGCGGGCGCCGGCGCCGATGCCGTCGGGACGATGAGCGGCGGAAAGCTGCACGACGAGATATTCAAGGTCTTCCTCGAGCCGACCCTGGTCCAGCCGACCTTCGTGGTGGATTACCCGAAACCTCTCTCACCGCTGGCGAAGGTCCACCGCAACGACCCGTTCCTGACCGAGCGCTTCGAGCTCTTCATCCAGGGCCGCGAGATCGCCAACGCCTTCAGCGAGCTCAACGATCCGGACGATCAGCGGCGGCGCTTCGAGGACCAGGGGCGCCAGCGGCAGGCGGGAGACGACGAGGCCCAGCAGTATGACGCGGATTACATCCGCGCCCTCGAATACGGAATGCCGCCGGCCGGCGGGCTCGGTCTCGGTATCGACCGGCTGGTGATGCTCCTGGCGAACCAGCCCTCGATCCGCGACGTGATTCTCTTTCCCGCGATGCGGCCCGAGGCGGGAGGCGTCTGATGCGACGCGCCGCCGGGTGCCGATGCTGACCGGGCTCGCCGAACTCCTGCGCTGGCCCACCGCACTGGAGCGCCGGATTGCGCGGCGCTACCTCCAGGGCCGGCGACGGTCGCGCTGGGCGTCGCTGCAGGCGGTCATCGCGACGGGAGGCGTGGCGATCGGAGTGATGGCGCTGGTCGTCGTGCTCGGCGTGATGAATGGCCTGCGCGACGAACTCCGGGATCGGATCCTGGTCGCCTCTCCCCATCTGCGGATACTGACCTACGGGAACGGGCTTAAAGTCGATGACTGGCAGCACGTCATCGACGTCGCTCGGCGCGATCCCGCGGTGCTCGCGGCAGCTCCGGAGGTCCTGAGCGAATCAATCGCGAGCGCGGGCGCGGATTACGTTGCCACGGTCCACGTGGTCGGATTGGAGCCGGATTCCAGCGGCGGCCCGCGATCGGTCAACTCGCTGGCACAATCGCTGGTGACCGGGGACCTGCGCTTTCACACGACCGCCGCGGGAGTGGATGCCGCGATCGTACTCGGACGCCGGCTCGCCACCCGGTTGAACGTCGGGATGGGAGACGTCATCCAGCTGGTGCCGCCGAGTGCGGCGAAGATCAATCCGGCGCTGGGAATCCGGGTGCCGCAATTCTGGCGCTTCGAGGTCACGGGAATCTTCGACACCGGGATGTACCAGTACGATGACGGATTCGTCGTGATGTCGCTGGCCGCCGCCCAGCGGTTCACCGGCCTCGGGGCCGCGGTCTCCGCCGTCGACCTCCGCCTGGTCGATCCGTGGCAGGCGCCCGCGGTGGGGGATCGGCTGGTGGATTCGCTGGGCTACCCCTACCGAAGCCTCGACTGGCAGGCCCAGAACGCCAATCTCTTCGGCGCCCTCCAGCTCGAGAAGCTGGCGATGGGGCTGGTGATCTTCTTCATCATGATCGTCGCGGCCTTCAATATCGTCGGGACCCTCACGATGGTCGCGACCGACAAGACCCGCGAGATCGGCATCCTGCAGGCGATGGGGCTGCGGCGCGGCGCGGTGGGGCGGATCTTCCTGGCCCAGGGCGCCGCGGTCGGGGCCATCGGGGTCGTCATCGGACTCACGGGGGGGCTCTTGATCGCCTTTGCCGTGGATCGGTGGCGCCTGATTCACATCAATCCCGCGGTCTACTTCATCGACCATTTGCCGGTCCGGGTGGAGCCGCTGGACGTGGCCATCGTGGTGGTGGTGAGCCTGGCACTCGCCATCGGCGCCACGATCTACCCGGCCAGCGCGGCCGCTCGGCTCGCTCCCGTCGACGCCATTCGCCACGAATGAGCTCCGTCCTCGAAGCCCGCGCCCTGCGAAAGACCTACCCCGAGGGGGACGGGGGAGCCGTCGAAGTCCTCGCCGGGGTCGACCTCACGGTCGGCGCGGGGGAGTTCGTCGCTATTGTCGGCTCAAGCGGAGCGGGAAAGAGCACCCTCCTCCACCTGCTCGGCGCGCTCGATCTCCCGACCAGCGGCGAGGTGGCGCTGGACGGAGAACCGTACGCGGGCCGGTCGCCCGACGCGCTGGCGGCGATCCGCAACCGCCATTTGGGATTCGTCTTCCAATTCCATCATCTGCTCCGCGAATTCAGCGCCCTGGAGAACGTCATGCTTCCGCTGCTCATTGGCGGGATGGACCCGCCCGAGGCCGAGGGGCGTTCGCGCATCCTGCTCGACTCCGTCGGGCTCAGCGCCCGCTTGACCCACCGGCCGGCGGCGCTCTCGGGTGGCGAGCAGCAACGGGTGGCGGTGGCCCGGGCCCTGGTCACCGAGCCGAAGGTGATCCTGGCCGATGAACCGTCGGGAAACCTCGACGTCCACAATGGTGAACGGCTGCACGCACTCTTTGCCGAGTTGACTCGCCGCTCGGGGACGGCGGTCATCGTCGTGACCCACAATCCGGGGCTCGCCAGCCTGGCCGACCGGGTCCTGGCGCTGGAGGAAGGCCACCTGACGGCCGGAGCAGGGACACGTTGATGCCTTGCGAACAGTGCGGGGAACGGGAGGCGGTCGTTCACCTGACCCAGATCGCCGACAATCAGGTGACGGTCGTCCACCTGTGCGAACGCTGCGCCTCCGAGCGCGGGTTTGAGACCGGGTCCGCCGCGACCAAGACCCCGCTGGGCGGATTCCTCGCCACCTTGTCCGGGCTGACGGAGCTTGAAATCCCGGATCAAGGGTGTTGTCCCGCCTGCGGAGCAACGCTGGCCGATTTCAAGGGCTCGGGGCGGTTGGGGTGCGCCAGCTGCTATGGTACGTTCGCCGCGCCCTTGCGGGAGCTGATGCGACGGCTGCACGGCGCGACGGTCCATCGGGGCGAGCGATACCACGCATCGGGCAAGGAAGTCGCTCCTGAGCCTCCGGTCTCCGAGGCGGAGTTGCAAAAACAACTCCGAGCAGCGATCGCAGGGGAAGACTTCGAGCTCGCGGCGCGGTTGCGGGACCAGCTGCGGAGCGCCCGTGCTTGATCTGAGCCTCATCCCCGATGGTGGGCCCGCGTGGCTGGACGGGAGCGGTCCCGAGAGCCACCTGGTACTTTCGACTCGGGTCCGCTTGGCGCGGAACATTGCCGGTCTTCCCTTCGGAACCCGCAATTCTCCGGATGAGCGGGAGCGGTTGCTGAACGAGGTGTGCGTGGCCGCGCGCGCAACGGCGTCTCTAGCGGATGCCACGCTCTTCCGCTTGGACCGCATGGCGCCGCTCGACCGTCAGGTGCTTCACGAGCGCCACTTGGTGAGCCGCGAATTGGCGGGGTTGGAGGGTGCGGGGCGGGTGGTAACCGGGGCCGGCTGCCTCTGGCGCGAGGGGGTCGGGGTGATGGTCAACGAAGAAGACCATCTGCGCCTGCAGGGCATGGGCTCGGGACTGGCACTGGACGCTGTGTATCGCGCGACCGACCTGCTGGACGACGAACTGGGACAACGACTTCCCTTCGCCTTCCATGCCGAGTTTGGTTATCTTACGACCTGTCCCACCAATGTGGGGACCGGCCTTCGAGCCTCGGTGCTGATCCACCTTCCGGGGCTGGTGCTGACCAAGGAGATCGGGAAGGTCCTGCAGGGGCTGGCCCAGGTCGGTCTGACGTTCCGGGGCTTGTACGGCGAGGGGAGCGAGGTCGTCGGCAACTTCTTCCAGCTGTCGAATCAGACCACCCTTGGCAAGTCAGAACGTGACCTGCTCGACCATCTGGGGACGATGGTGCGGCAGGTCATCGCGTACGAGGAACAGGCCCGCCAGGTGCTGCTCCGAGAGGCCCCGGCGATCATCGAGGACAAGGTTTGGCGTGCGTATGGGCTGTTGCGCTATGCCCGCTCCCTCTCGTTCGAAGAGACGATGAACCTCCTCAGCGGCGTGCGCCTCGGCGCCGGTCTCGGCCTCATCCAGGGCGTGGGACTGTACGCCCTGAACAAGCTGCTGATCTACACGCAGCCGGCGCATCTGGCGGTACTTGAAGGCGTGCCGATCGACGATCCGGGGCTGGCGGTGCGGCGGGCGCGGTTCGTGCGAACGGCGCTGGAGCGGGAGTCGGACCGTCAGAGCGACGGGCCGGCGCGGCACTCCGAAGGAAATGGGTGACCCAATGAACGGTTATAACTTCACCGACCGGGTGCGGAAGGTCCTGCAGATGGCCCGCGAAGAGGCGGCCCGCCTGCACCACGAGTATGTGGGGACCGAGCACATCCTCCTCGGCCTCATCCGCGAGGGCGAAGGGGTCGCCGCCGCTGTGCTCCAGAACCTGAACGTTGACTTGGAAGAGATCCAGCAGAAGATCGAAGAGACAGTCAAGAAGGGAAAGGCGGCGGCCGCGACCGGCCCCGATCTTCCCTACACATCGCGTGCCAAGAAGGTGCTCGAGCTGGCAATGACCGAGGCTCGGGAGCTCAATCACTCCTACGTCGGCACCGAGCATCTGTTGCTCGGGTTGCTGCGCGAGGAGAAGGGGATTGCGGCCCAAGTGCTTACCGATGCGGGCGTCAATCTCGAACAGAGCCGGGCGGAAACGCTGCGCCTGCTGGGAAGTGACATGGCCCAGTCACCGGCCCCGACCGGACCCACGCCCCCGCCGGCGGCCCCCAAGGCGGAGAAGAAGTCGAAGACCCCGGCACTCGACCACTTCTGCCGCGACCTGACCCAGCTCGGCGCCGAGGGCCAGCTCGATCCGACGATCGGGCGGGCCAAGGAGATCGAACGGGTGATGGAGATCCTCGCCCGCCGGAAGAAGAACAATCCCGTCCTCATCGGTGAACCGGGCGTGGGCAAGACCGCCATCGTCGAAGGCTTGGCGCTGATGATCGCCAACGGGCTCTGCCCCGACGTGCTCCGGGACCACCGGGTGCTCTCGCTCGACATGGCCGCGGTCATCGCCGGCACGAAGTACCGGGGCCAGTTCGAGGAGCGCCTGAAGGCGGTGATGAACGAGATCGCGCAGAACAAGCAGATCATCCTGTTCATCGACGAGCTGCACACTCTGGTCGGCGCCGGCGCCGCCGATGGCGCAATCGACGCCTCGAACATTCTCAAGCCCGCCCTGGCGCGGGGCGATCTGCAGTGCGACGGGGCCTCGACGCTCAATGAGTATCGCAAATACATCGAGAAGGACGGCGCCTTGGAGCGCCGATTCCAGACGGTCATGGTCGAGCCGCCGACGGTCGAAGAGACGGTGGAGATCCTCAAGGGACTGCGGAAGAAGTACGAGGACCACCATCGGGTCTCGATCCCCGACGCCGCACTCGTGGCGGCAGCGAAACTCTCCGAGCGCTACATCACCGACCGGTTCCTGCCGGACAAGGCGATCGACGTGATCGACGAAGCGGGCGCGCGCGCCCGTCTCGCCTCCCAGGTGCCGCCCGCCGAGGTCTCGGCGCTCAAGGCCGCCCTGGAGAAGGTGAACGTGGACAAGGAGAACGCCGTCCGGGACCAGAACTTCGAGAAGGCCGCGGCGCTGCGTGATCAGGAGCGCGAGCTGCAGCAGCAGATCCGCCAGCAGCAGGAAGACTGGGAGCGGGAGCGCCAGACCCGGCGCCCGGTCATCGACGAAGAGGCGATCTCGTTCATCGTCTCGCGGTGGACCGGGATCCCGGTCACCCGGCTGCAGGAGGCCGAAGCCCAGCGCCTGCTCCGGATGGAAGACGAGCTGCACCGGTCCGTCGTGGGCCAGGATGAGGCGATCAAGGCGATCGCCCGGGCCATTCGCCGTTCACGCGCCGGACTCAAGGACCCGATGCATCCGATCGGCTCCTTCATCTTCAGCGGACCGACCGGTGTCGGGAAGACCGAACTCGCCCGCGCGCTGGCCAAGTTCCTCTTCGCCGACCCCTCGGCGCTGGTCCGGGTGGACATGTCGGAGTACATGGAGACGTTCTCCGTGTCCCGGCTGATCGGCGCGCCTCCCGGATACGTGGGGTACGAGGATTCGGGCGCCCTGACCAAGGCCGTTCGACGGAAGCCTTATTCCGTCATCCTGCTCGATGAGATCGAGAAGGCCCATCCCGACGTGTTCAACATCCTGCTGCAGGTTCTGGATGAGGGGCATCTCACGGATAACTACGGCCGGATGATCGACTTCAAGAACACCGTGGTGATCATGACGTCGAACATCGGCGCTCGGGACATCACCCAGGGGAGCAAGTCCCTCGGCTTTCACGAGAAGAGCGGCCGGACCTCCTACACCGAGATGGCCACCAAGGTCAAGGAAGAAATTACGAAGGTCTTCAACCCGGAGTTCCTCAATCGGCTGGATGACGTCATCGTCTTCCACCCGCTGGAACGGGAACATATCGCCGCCATCGTCTCCATCCTCATGAGCGAGGTCCAGCGCCGCCTGGGCGACGAAGTGCACCTGACCCCGGCGGCCAGCAACTTCCTGGTCGACCAGGGCTACGACCAGCAGTACGGCGCCCGCCCCCTGAAGCGGGCCATCCAGCGGCATCTCGAGGACCCGCTCAGCGAGCGGATCCTGACCGGCGATTTCGGCCGGGGAGATGAGATCGAGGTCGACCTCGCCCCCGAAGGCGGTCGTCTGGTCTTCCGTGCCTTGACCGGTTCCAAGGCCTGACCCCCGGTCCCGCCCGCTTCCCGCGGGTGGGGCCGTCGTTCCCCCCGCCGATGCCTCCGCGACTCCTCCGCGCACTCGCCTGCGCCATGATTTTCGCCGCCGCGCGCCCGCTCCAGGCGCAGGACGCGGCGCAGGCGGCGCCCCCGGTCGACAGCCTCGTCGTCTTCGGTAACCACCGGCTGACCTCCGCCCAGATCCTCGGCACCGCCGGGATCGTCATCGGGCAGACTGTCAACTACCGGGACGTCCAGCGCGCCATCACCAGCCTCTTTCGCACCGGGCAGTTCGACGA
>JBIOIC010000039.1:0-12425 GCA_044449625.1 Gemmatimonadales bacterium
CCCACGACCCACGACCCACGACCCACGACCCACGACCCACGACCCACGACCCACGACCCACGACCCACGACCCACGACCCACGACCCACGACCCGCTTCACCGCACCATCCGCTCCAACTCCGTCAGCCGTGCTCGCGGTTCAGCATCCGCTTCCTGCCACGCTTCCCGGAGCCGCGCGACGTAGGCGTTGGCGCTGTCGCGCTTGCCGGCGGCCACGAAAGCCCGGGCGAGTTCGTAGTCCAGCTCCGATCGCGGCTGGTAGCGCCCCATCGCATCGAGCGGAGCGGCGTAGGCGTCGCGCAGCACCGTGATTGCGCTGTCGGGCTGGCCGAGCTTCAGGTAGGCGCGGGCCAGGGCGACGTTGATCTCTGTCCACCCCGCGATCCCCCATCGCGCCTGCTGGAGCTCGGTGGCCGCCGTTCGCCAGTCGCGGTGGTTGAGCGCCGCCATGCCGCGCACCGCTGCCGGCAGGTGCCAATCGCGGCCGTAGTAGCTGAACTCCGCTACCCGTCCGATCGAGTCGGCGATCGCCGCGAGGGCGGTCGTGTCCTCGGCTTCGGCCAGCGCCGACGCCTTGAGTGCCCATTCCCAGGCCTGGGCGCGAGCCACATCGCCATCGGGAGGGTGTCCGGCGCCGGGGCCGATCACGTCGCCGATGATCGCGGCGGCGGCGCGAGGCCGGCCCAGCCGCGTGAGCGTGTTGGCGTGCACGAACGTCGCTCCGCTCCCGAGGCCCGGCATTGTGCTCAGCCCGCGTTCGAGCAGGGCCGCCGCCTCCCGGTATCGGCCCCGCTCACGGAGGTAGAGTCCGCCGATGTCGATGGCCGCTTCACGCAGGATGGGCACGGAACCTCGGCGCCAGGCGGCGAGCGCCGAATCCACCTCCGGATACCGGCGGGCCATCAGCAGTGAGCGCACCAGGCGGTCCTGATAGTCCCCATGGTCCCCGGCAAGCGCCATCGCGTGACGCTCCGCTTCGATGGCCTCGGGGAAGCGGCCGTCAAAGGAGAGTGCCGTGCTGAGTTTGTCCCACGCGACTGGAAGGTCCGGCTGGAGGCCCACCCACCGGAACGCGGCCTGCGTGGCGCCCGGGAGATCGCCGCGGGTGACGCGCACGTCGACCAGCCCGCTGTACCCGACGCACGGAGCGCAGGGGCCGGTGCCCGCCTCGAGGGCCAGGGAATCGAGTGACAGCTCTCGGCTGAGCAGGGTGTCGGCGGCATCCCACCGTCCGTGGTTCACGTACACGGTGGCCAGCAAGGCGTAGGCCCGCGGGTCGTTGGGGAACTGTGCAACCAGCCCACGGCCCAAGCCTTCGGAGCGCTCCCGCTCTCCGGCGTGCATCGATCGGTCCAGCGCCTCGGTGGCCCGATCCCAGGCCGAGGCGCGGGAGGCGTAGCGTTCGAAGGTGCGCTGCAGGCGGCTGGCCGTGGCTCCGTCTCCGGCGTCGCGGGCCATTGCCAGGCGGACCGTGACCGCGCTGATGAACCCGGAGTCGAGTGCCACCGCGCGGTCGATCTCCTGCGCCGCCAGCGCGAAGTGGCCCTCCTCCGTCGCCTGTTCTCCCGCCACGTAGTGCTGGTAGGCCTCAAGACTCGCCGTCTCCACCGCCGCCAGATGAGGCCCCGGTCCCGTCGCGTTGAGGAAATCGAACAGCCGCGCGGCGGCGCCATCGGCGAGCGTCAGGGGATCACGGTGTGAAACGGTGATCACCCGCTGCAGCTTCCCGCGCGCCACATCCACCACGTCGAGTTCCAGGACGAGGCTGGTGTCCCCGGCGGTGAGCGCGCCGGTGATGACCCAGGTTGCGCCCAGTCGGCGCCCGAGGTCGGCCAGGGCGGCCGGGGCGAGCGGATCCTCCGGGCGGGACGCGCGCGCCCGGACCTCACGGACCCGCTCCGGTGCGACGACATCCACGGCGCTGCTGCGGGACAGATCGGCGGCGATCATTTGCGGCAGCCCATCGGCCAGCCAGTCGGTGCGCGGATCGGCACGGGTCGGATGGATCTGGGCCAGCGCGATGATCGGCCGGGCCGCGACCACTGCGGGGGAGTGCAGCACCAGCCAGAGGGCGCTGGCGGCGAGCAGCACGGCGGCGACGGCGGCCCAGCGGGGCCAGCGCCGGGTTGTAGGCGGGGCCGGCAGATCGACCGGTTCGGGAGGCCACGTGCCGGACCGGGATTCCGTCGCGCGTTCCTGCGGCGGCGCTTCCAGGGCCAGCCGCTCCCGGAGCCGGGCCGCCGCGGCACTGCTTCGTGGTCCTGGCCCCAGCTCAAAGTCCCGCTTGAGCCGCGCGGCCAGCCGGTCGAACTCCCCCACCGCCCGCGCCAACGCTTCGGGTGATCCCGTGCCGGCCGAGCTCTCGATCAAGTGGGTCGCCGCGTCGTCCGAGAGCGGCTCCGCGCCGAGCCAGCGCGCGGCGATCTCGGCTCGCGCATCGTCCGCTCCCGTCCGGGTGTGGATGGCGCAGGCTTCCGCCGCGACAGCGGCGAACTCCCGGGCCAGGCGTTCCCGCTCCCGCGCCACCCAGTCGTCGAAATCGGCCGACCGATCCACGTACACGCCGTCGAGGAAGGGACCGCCATAGAGGGTGCAAGCGCGCGCCGGGTCCTTGGCGGCGAGCGCGGCGCGGAACTCCCGCACGTCGACCGCGAGCGGGGCCGTCGGCGAGAGGGCGATCTCCTCCTGGCGCAGCGTCACCGCGTCCTTGCCGAGGATCCGCCGAAGATGCGAGAGAGTGTCAGCGAGCGAGTGGCGCGCGTGATCGTCGTCCTGTTCCCCCCAGAAGAGCGCGGCGAGGCGATCGCGGGTGAGGGGACGGGGCGAGAGGGCGAGGAGTGTGAGGACCGCCAACTTCCGCCGCCGCTTGACCAGCGAGTCCTCCTCCACCCCGTCAGGGCGGAGGAGGGTGAGCCGGCCCATCGTGATCAGGCGAAAGGCGTTACCCTGCAACATGTTGACTTGTTGACCCGTGAATGAGAGGGGCAGCTATCTTGTGCGCTCGATTCCGAAAGCTAGGGCCCACCGTGGGGCCTGCCAACCTGTGCCCTCTTTGAGGAGCCTCTTCCGGTGCAACGATCGTGGCGCTGGGTGCTGACGCTGGGCGGATCGGTGCTGGTCGTGGCGGCGCTGTATCTATGGTGGAACTCCCGTCCTGCCCCGTCCCCATCGGCCAGCTCGGCGGTGGGGTGCCCTGCCGCCGTCCGCGATTCACTGGAAGCGGGGCTTGCCCGCCTCGGCGGCCGTTCCCGCGCGGCGGGGGCGCACGCTGATCTCGCCACCTTGCACCTGCTGAGCGACAGCGTGGACTCGATGCGACAGCGCCTCCGCCACCGCTGTCCGGCCGACTCAAGCGTGGTCGCGCCGTAGCGCGCGCGTCCCGATCCCTTTCCTCTTCATCCGAGAGTGTGGTCCATGCGGGCCGTTCGCTGGTGTCGAACGGGACGCCGGAGGGGCGCCAGATCAATCCCCGCGTCGAGCTGGTGCGGCAGTAGCGGGCATTGCGATCCTTCGGGGTTAAGGCTTTTCAGTCCAATTGAAAATGCCGCCCTAACTCATTGAATAACAACAGCTTGCGCGCAATGCCCCGGGGTGTATTTCCGGGGCCTTTCCTTATATAATTCAGTCCATCCCGGCCGGGCGTTCCGGCCCCCGATTTCCCCCCAGCAGATCGCCAATGACCGCACCCAACGCCCGTGAGCGCATCCTTCCCCGGCTGATCGAGGAAGAACTCCAGCAGTCGTTCATCAACTATTCGATGAGTGTCATCGTCTCCCGCGCGTTGCCCGATGTGCGCGACGGGTTGAAGCCGGTGCACCGCCGGATCCTCTATTCGATGAACGAGCTGGGGCTCGTCCCCGGGCGGGCGTACAAGAAGTCCGCCACCGTCGTCGGCGACGTGCTCGGCAAGTATCACCCGCACGGCGACCAGTCGGTCTACGACGCGATGGTGCGGATGGTGCAGGACTTCTCGCTGCGCTATCCGCTGGTGGACGGCCAGGGGAACTTCGGCTCGGTGGATGGTGATGCGGCGGCAGCGTACCGGTACACCGAAGCCCGCCTCACCCCGATCGCGGTCGCGATGCTGGAGGACATCGACAAGGACACGGTCGACTTCCAGCCCAACTTCGACGACCGGCTGCAGGAGCCGACCGTCCTCCCGTCGAAGATCCCGAACCTGCTGGTCAACGGATCGAGCGGCATCGCCGTCGGCATGGCCACCAACATTCCGCCGCACAACCTGCGCGAGGTGGCCAAGGCGATCGAGGCGCTGGTGGATGATCCCGAGCTCACCATCGCCGACCTCCGCAAGCACATCAAGGGCCCGGATTTCCCGACCGGCGGCTTCATCTACGGTCGCGAGGGGATCAAGGTCGCCTACGAGACCGGCCGCGGCCGGGTGATCATGCGCGCGCGGGCCCAGATCGAGGAGAAGGAGTCGAGCGGGAAGTCGCAGATCGTCATCACCGAGATCCCCTACCAGGTCAACAAGGAGAACCTGGTCCGCGCCATCGCCGAGCTTGCGCTCGACAAGAAGCTCGAGGGGATTTCGGCCATCCGCGACGAGTCCGACCGCGAGGGGATGCGGGTGGTGGTGGAGCTCAAACGCGACGCGATCCCGAATGTCGTGCTGAACCAGCTCTACAAACACACCGCCATGCAGTCCACCTTCGGCGTCATCATGCTCGCCCTCGACAAGGGCGTGCCGAAGGTGATGAACCTGAAGGAGATGCTGGTCCGGTTCATCGAGCACCGTCACAACATCATCATCCGCCGCACCAAGTTCGACCTGGCGGGGGCCGAGGCGCGGGAGCACATCCTCGAAGGGTTGAAGATCGCCGTCGACAACATCGACGAGGTGATCAAGATCATCCGGAAGTCGGAGGACACCACCGAGGCGGACGAGAAGCTGCGCAAGCGGTTCGGCCTGACGGAGAAGCAGACCGAGGCCATCCTCAATATGCGCCTCGCCAAGCTCACCGGCCTGGAGATCGAGAAGCTGGAGGCGGAACTGAAGGAGGTCCGGGCCCAGATCAAGGAGTTGAAGAGCATCCTGGCCTCGAAGGAGCGCCGGATGAAGATCCTCAAGGAGGAGATGGCCGATGTCGCCAAGACCTTCGGCGACGACCGCCGTACCGAGATCGTTGCCGACCAGGGCGAGTTCTCGGTCGAGGACCTCATCGCCGAAGAGGACATGGTCATCACCCTCTCCCACACCGGATACATCAAGCGCATTCCCGTGAGCGCTTACCGCAAGCAGCGCCGCGGCGGCCGGGGCGTGGCCGGAATGGGGACCAAGGAAGACGACTGGGTGGAGCACCTCTTCATCGCGTCGACCCACGACTACCTGATGTTCTTCGCCAACACCGGCCAGGTCTACTGGCTTAAAGTTCACGAGATCCCCCAGGCCTCCCGTGCCGCGCGGGGGAAGCCGGTGGTCAACTGCATCGCCATCCGGCCTGACGAACAGATCTCCGCCCTGGTTCCGGTGCGCGACTTCGAAGCGCCCGATACCTGGCTGATGTTCGCCACCCGGCAGGGCACGGTGAAGAAGACTGCGCTCAGCGAGTACGGCAATGTCCGCTCCAACGGCATTAGGGCCATCAACATCGAGGCGGGCGACGAGCTGATCGACGTCCAGCCCTGCGATGCCCAGAGCGACATTGTCCTCGCCACCCGGGTCGGGATGAGCATCCGCTTCCATCAGTCCGACGTGCGCGAGATGGGGCGCGCTACCACCGGCGTCAAGGGGATCGAGCTCGACAAGGGGGACGTGGTCATCGGCATGGTGGTCAACCGTCGCGACTCGACCCTGCTCGTCGTTTCCGAAAAGGGCTTCGGCAAGCGCACCGAACTCGGTGAGTACCGGGTCCAGAAGCGGGGCGGCAAGGGGATCATCACCTTCCAGAAGACCGACAAGACCGGCGTGCTCGTGGCGCTCAAGGAAGTGCTCCCCGAGGACGAACTGATGGTCATCACCCGTCACGGGGTCATCATCCGGCTGCCGGTGAACGGCATCCGGGTCATCGGGCGGAATACCCAGGGCGTGAAGGTGATGAACCTCGACGCCGGCGATCTCGTGGTCGACGTCGCCCGGGTGGTGAAGGAAGAGGGCGACGACCAGAGCGCCGGCGAAGAGGCCGAGGTCGAAGCCGCCGAGTAGGGGTGGCCCATGGGCCGTCCCCGCCTCGCGCCCGCGCGGGGCCGGCGATGCTTGCCCGGCCCCGCGGCGGACCCTACGTTCCACGTTCCATACCAGCGGAGTCCCCGAAATCGTGGGCAGCGCGACGCTCGCCGTGACGCTCGACGCCGTCCGGGAGGCTCAGGCCGGCCTCGCGGGCGTCGCCGTGCGGACCCCGCTCCTCGACGCGCCCTTCCTCACCCGGCGCCTTGGCGTTCCGGTCTTCCTCAAGGCCGAGTTCCTGCAGCCGATCGGCGCCTTCAAGATCCGCGGCGCGATGAACGCGGTCGCCCGGCTCGACCCCGCCGTCCGCGCCCGCGGACTCGTCACCTCCTCCTCGGGCAATCATGGTCAGGCGGTGGCCTTCGCCGCGCGCCACTTCGGCGTCCGCGCCGTGGTGGTGATGCCGGAGTCGACGGCCCGGGTCAAGGTCGACGGGGTGGAGCGGCTCGGCGGGGAAGTGGTCTTTGCGGGGAAGATCCGTTCGGCCGAGCAGTTGGAGCGGGCCGAGCGGTCGGTGCGGGAGGAAGGGCTGGTGATGATTCCGCCCTACGACCATCCCGACGTGATCGCGGGGCAGGGCACCTGCGCCCTGGAGATACTGGAGGAGCTGCCAGAGCTCGCGACGGTACTCTCCCCCGTGAGCGGCGGCGGCCTCCTGGCCGGCACCTGTGTCGCCGTCGGAGGCCTCCGTCCCGCCGTGAAGATCATCGCGGTTGAACCGGCGGGGGCGGCCAAACTCTCCGCCGCGATGGCCGCCGGCCATCCGGTTCGCCTCTCCAGGGTCGAGACGATGGCGGATGGGCTGCAGACCCCGTCGATCGGGGCGGTCACCTTTCCTCTGATCCAGGACGCGATCTCCGGCGTGGTGCAGGTGACCGAAGAGGAGATCGTCGCCGCGGTGCGGGCGCTCCACGTGGAGCTCGGCCTCAAGGTGGAGCCGTCGGGCGCGGTGACCGTGGCGGCGCTGCTGGCCGGGAAGGTCACTTCGACCGGTCCCGTCGCGGCGATCCTGAGCGGCGGCAATGTCGATCCCGGGGTGTTCGAGCGCCTGGTGCGTGGATGAGCGTCACCCACCGGATCATGGTCGCGGATGACGACCAGGCGCTCACCCGCACCCTGGCGTGGATCCTCAAGGAGAACGGCTACGAGGTGATCGCGGTGCCCAACGCCGAGAATCTGATCGAACGGCTGGCATCCGACGATCCCGATCTGCTGCTGCTGGACATCATGATGCCGAAGGTCGACGGCCTGCAGTTGCTGGAGCAGATCAAGCGCGATCCGCGCCGACGCGATCTCCCGGTGCTGATGATTTCCTCGATGCCTCCCGAAGAGGCGACGGTCCGCGCCCTCGGCCTCGGCGCCAGCGATTTCATCCCCAAGCCCTTCCGGGTGCGGGAACTGCTGGCCCGGGTGAAGGCCCATCTTCGGGTCGGACGGGAGTTGAACCTCGCGCGGGCGACGGTGCGCTCCCGAGAAGAGGTGCTGGAGATCCTGCGGGAGATCTCCGGGCCGCTGCGCCCGGGGGAGATCTTCCAGATTCTGGTCAAGCGGGTGGCGCGGGGACTGAAGATCGCCGAATGTTCCGTGATCCTCGTGGATGGAGACGGCCGGACGGGAACGGTGATGGCGGCCTACGAGAATCCGCTGCTCCACGATCTGCCGATCGACCTGGCCCGCTATCCGGAGATCCGTTCGGCCCTGGAGCGCGATGCGCTGGTCCTGGTCCCGGACGTGCAGACCGATCCCCTCTTCGAAGGGGAGCGGGCCCGGTGGCGGCAGGAGGGGCGCTTCATCGCCACCCGGTCGGCGATCGCGATGCCCTTCCACCCGCGGGGACATCCGACCGGGGTCTTCTTTCTTCGGACCACACAGGACGAGCTGCCGCTCAACCAGGTGGACGCCGATTTCGGCGCCGAGGTGCTCCGGGCCGCGGTGCCGGCGCTGGAGAAGGCCTACGATTTCGAACGGGCCACTTCGAGCCACGCGGAACTGCTGGAGATGGCGCAGACCGATCCCCTCACCGGCGTCGCCAACCGGCGGGTGCTGGCGGGGCGGCTCGGCGCCGAATTCGAGCGGGCGTCGCGCTACGGTGGAATTCTTTCGCTCCTGATGATCGACATCGACGATTTCAAGCGGGTCAACGATACGTATGGCCACCAGACCGGCGACACCGTGCTCACCCAGCTGGCGGCGATCTTCCGCCGCGAACAGCGCACCGTCGATCTGGTGGCGCGGTACGGCGGGGAGGAGTTCGTGATTGTCCTTCCGGAGACCACCGCCGTCGGCGCCCGCAACTTTGCCGACCGCCTCCTCACCCGGGTGGCGGAGCACCAGTTTGCCGATCCCGCCCAGGCAGTGCGGGTCACCGTGAGCATCGGCATCGCCACCTATCCCGATGCGAAGGCCACCGACGCCGATGCCTTCCTGGCGCAGGCCGATGCCAAGCTCTACCAGGCCAAGCGAGACGGCCGTAACCGGTACTGTGCCTGATGCCCATGCGCCGCTGCCCCAACTGCAAGCGGATGTACACGTCCACCGACCGCTTCTGCGCCAACGACGGCACCCTGCTTGTCGAGGTGCAGGACCCGGCGCCGCCGCCGATGTCCGAGCGTCCGGAAGTGGTCGCCCCGGTCCAGAGTCGCGCCAGTACCTTGCAGAATCAGGTGCTGGAGGATCGCTACCGGGTGGTCAAGAAACTGGGCGAGGGGGGGATGAGCTACGTCTACCTCGCGGTGGATCTCACGACCACGCAGACCGTCGCCATCAAGGTGCTGAGCCCGAAGTTGTCGAGCGATTCGGGTTCGGCGGAGCGGTTGAAGCGCGAGGCTTCCCTGGCGATGCGGTTGAACCATCCCAACGTCTGCTCCATCCATCAGCTCGGCAACACCGCCGACGGGCTGCTCTTCCTGGTGATGCCGTTCCTCTCCGGCGAGCTCCTGAGCGACCGGGAGAACCGCGGCGGCCCGATGCCGGTGGAGGAGGGGATCGTCCTCCTGGCCCAGATGTGCCGCGGGCTGGAGCACGCCCATTCCCTCGAGATCATCCACCGCGATCTGAAGCCGGAGAACGTCATGTTGGTGCCGGAGCCCGAGGGGCCGTTTCCCAGCCGGGCCGTGGTGATGGACTTCGGCCTGGCCAAGCAGCGGCAAGCGGGCCCCGAGGTCCAGAAGCTCACGGCGACCGGGATCGTCCTCGGCACCCCGGAGTTCATGAGCCCCGAGCAGATCCGCGGAAAGGCGCTCGACGGTCGGAGCGACATCTACGCTCTGGGCATCCTCGCCTTCGAGATGTTCACCGGCGCGCTCCCCTTCGCCGGACGGAGCGCGCAGGAGATGATGATCGCCCGGTTGCGCGGCCAGCCCAAGAACCTGCGGGACGTCAAGCCCGATCTCCCGGTCAAGCTGGAGACCGTGATCGCCAAGGCGCTCGCGTCGGAGCCGGATAACCGGTATCAGACGATGGGGGAGTTCGCCGAGGCGCTGCAGGGCTCGGTGGAGAGCAGCGTGCTGGGGAAGCTGTTCGGGAAGTGACGTCGCCGTCGGCGACGTCATCCTGTGGGAGCGTAGCGACCGAAGGATCTATTCGCCCGAAGCTCCATCCGTAAGGAGAGACTCATGCGCTCGACATCCGGTATCGCCAGCTATCTCGCCATCGCGGCGCTCGCCTTCGCGGCGGGACTCGCCGTTCCCTTCGCGTCACGCATCACACGTCACGCGCTACGCGCGTCCCACTCCACCCACGGCGAATGGGTCTGGATTCACCGCGGGGCCGATTCGATCCACGCCTACGTGGCCTATCCCGAACGAAAAGACAAGGCGCCGGCGATCGTCGTGATCCACGAGATCTTCGGACTCACCAGCTGGGAACCGACGATGGTCGACTCGCTGGCCGCACAGGGCTTCGTCGCCATCGTGCCCGATCTCCTCTCCAGCAAATACGGCCGCTCGCCCGCCGACCCCGACTCCGGGGTGAAGCTCGTTTCGGGGCTCGATCCCGCCGCCGTCACCGCTGATCTCGACGCCGCCTACGGGTACGTCGACGCCCTTCCCTCCGTCCGCAAGGACGACATCGGCGTGATCGGCTTCTGCTGGGGCGGGGGCCAGAGCTTCCGCTACGCCACCAACAACCGGCAGCTCAAGGCCGCCGTCATCTGCTACGGTCCACCCCCCGATTCCGCCGGCCTCGCCCGGATCCAGGCCCCGCTCCTCGGCATCTACGGCGAGAGCGATGCCCGCATCGGCGCCACTGTCCCCGGCACCGATTCACTGCTGAAGAAGCTGGGCAAGTCGTACCACTACACGATCTATCCCGGAACCGGGCACGGGTTCCTGAAGCCGGGCCGCAAGGGGTACGACACGCCAAGCCGCGCCAAGGCGTGGAGCGACGCCCTGGCCTTCTTCCATCAGCAGCTGGACAGGTAGAGAGAAAGGAGAAGGGAGAAAGGAGAAGGGGATGAGCCCAAACCTCTTTTCCCCTTCTCCCTTCTCTTTTCTCCCTCGTATGCTCCACCACACCGTCCTCATCCGCTGGAAGCCGGAGACCACGCCGCAGGCGCAGTGCGAGCTGGCGGGGAAGCTCCTGGCGCTCCAGGGGGTCGTGCCCGAGATCCGTTCGATCCACACCGGCGTCAATCACGATCCGCAGGGGAAGACGGAATGGCCTTTCGTGCTGCTGGTCGTGGTCGATGACCTGCCGGCCTTGAAGCGTTACATCGATCATCCGGCGCACCAGGCGGTCGCGAAGGAGCTGGTCGCGGCGCGGGAGGCCCGGCTGGCGGTGGATGTGGTGGTGAGCTAGGCGTGAGGTCCGAGGTTCGAGGTGGCACCGTGGCGTGAGCACGCCATCACGCACCTGGCGGTCTTGGCTCTGTTCCTCGCACCTCATACCTCGAACCGCGCCACTATCTTCCACCCCATGCGACCATCTTCGCCGCTCCTGCTCCTCCTCGCCCTTACCGCCTGCAGCAACCACTTCACCCCGCTCCAGAACCGGATCGCGGTGGGGAAGAGCTCCTACGTCGTCTTCGCCGCCGATGGAGAGGGAGGGCAGGGTGACCTCTACGCCCTCGACGCCGTGGGCGGGTCGCCCTGGGCCTTTACCTTCTCTCTCGCCGACGAATCGCAGCCCGCCCTCGACCCCAGCGGGCTGATGGTCGCCTTCGTGCGCACGCCGAACGACACCGATCGTTCGGCACGGCGGGTCTGGGTGATGAATCTGCTCTCCGGGAGCGAGCGTGAACTTCCCCCGCTCGGCGCCGGCATCATCCCTGAAGCGGTGGCCTGGGCCCGGGACGGCAGGACGATCTACGTGGCAACCGCGAACGGCCCCTGGAGCGCCGCCGCCCCTCCAGCCGATCCAGCGCCGCACCGCCTGGCCGGTCCCGATTCGCTCGCCGGGGATTCGGAGCTTGCCGTGCTGGTCGGAGACCCTCCCTTCGCGCGCGTCGGGCCCTGCGCCGCTGGCACGCACGACCTCTGCGCCTTCGCCCCCGGCCGCCCGCCGGCGCTGCTCGACTCCATCGCGCGCGATCCACTGCGCTGGGGCGGAGATTCCCTCGGCTACTTCATCGGCGACCGGCTGGTGGTGCGCCCGGTCGGTCCGGGCCGAGTCCGGGAGCTTCACATCGAACGGCTGCCGCCGCACCCTCGCCAGGCCACCTGGTTCCCGGGACTGCCGGAGTCTACTCCGGCGCGATAGCGTTCCACGCCGCTTCGAGGACGAGCAATGCCTGCGGGTGGTCGGCGCTCCATTCACCGGCGGCCACCCGCTCCGCTCCCCAGCCGGCCAGCGTGAGCCAGAGGGCGGCCCAGAACTCGGCCGGCCCGGCCCGCACCACGCCATCCGACTTTCCCGCCGCCACGACCTGCAGCAACAGCTCCCGGAACTCACGAGCCGCTTCCGTTCCCTTGTCATCAAGGGGGGGATCGGTGTCGCGGCCGAGAGCCATCCGCACCTGCGCCGGTTCGCGCGCCGCCGCCTCGAGGAAGCGGCGTCCGATCCGCTGTAGCCGCTCCCGCGCCGGAAGGGGGCGTTCGGGATCGGCGGTCGCGCGGACCAGATCGGCGGCCCAGCGCTGCGCCGCGCGATGCACCTCGGCAAAGAGCTCATCCTTGCCGCTCACGTGACGGTAAATCGTCCCCTCGGCGATCCCTGCCCGCTCGGCGATGAGCGCCGTGGTGGTCGCGCGGAAACCGATGGTGGTGAAGAGTTCGAGTGCCGCCGCGCGCAGGCGCGTCCGGG
>JBIOIC010000040.1:0-12152 GCA_044449625.1 Gemmatimonadales bacterium
CGACCTGGGCCGAGGCGGGGGCGGCGACCGCCACCGACGCGAGGGCGAATGCCGCGAGGAGCTTCGAGCGCATCTGGGCCTCCTACGGGTGATGAAAGGGCGGGAGCACGGATGCCCCCGACGCGAACCGGCGCGCCGCAAGCTATCGCGGACGCGCCGGGTAAGTCAATTCAGAGGGTCAGCGCAGGAAGGCAACGCTGAAGCTGATCCCGTCGTAGTCGCCGACGCCGGCGCCGAGCCGGAGGTCGAGTCGCCGATTGACCTTCATGTCCACCCCGAACCCGAAGGTGAAGGCCAACGTGCTGTTCCCCGATCCGAAGGTCGGCGTCAGGGTCGGCTGCACGTAGGGGACGAAACTCGTGTTGGAGCCCTCGAGGTCGAGCCGGCGCCCTAGCGAGAGGCCCACCGGGATGAGCAGGAGGGAGCCACCGCTCACGAACCGGCCGCCGAAACCGACGGTCAGCGCGCCATCAAGCGGAAAGTCGGCGTCGTGGGTGATGACCCGGGTCCGGGCGTCGACGCCGAGGAGCAGCACGGTATTGGTGCGGTGGCCCGGATCATCGAATCCGCCCCGGAACCCGACGTCCCAGGCGTGGCTCCCGATCTTGTAGAACCCCTCCAGAGCGAGCCCCGACCCACCGGGCCCCGAGAGCGAGGCCCCCGCCTCCGAGGTGCTGAAAGCGCGATAGGGGGCGGCAAAGACCGGCGTACCGGTGGACTGCGCAACGGCCGGGGCGGCGAGGCCCAATGCGGCCAGGACGATCATCAGGCAGGACTTACGCATGCTTTCCTCCTTGCACATGTTCGGCGACCACGCGGATAGTGTCGTGCACCACCTGGGCAAAGCCGCCCCGGATGGTATACCGGTCCGCCGCCTCCCCGCGATGGACGGTCAAGACCCCCTCGCCGAGCAGGGTCATGAACGGAGCGTGCCGGGGCAGGATGCCGACCAGGCCGTCATAAGCCGGCAGGGTCACCGCATCGGCATCACCATCGAAGATGGCGGCTTCGGGGGAGATCACCGTGACGCGCATCACGCCGAGACCAGCTTCTTCGCCTTCTCGACCGCTTCGTCAATGCCGCCCACCATGTAGAACGCCTGCTCGGGGAGGTGGTCGAACTCACCGGCCAGCACCCGCTCGAAGCTCTGGATGGTCTCCTCCAGCTTCACGTACTTGCCGGGGAAGCCGGTAAACTGCTCGGCGACGTGGAACGGCTGCGACAGGAAGCGCTGCACCCGCCGCGCGCGGGAGACGACGAGCTTGTCGTCCTCGGAGAGCTCGTCCATCCCGAGGATCGCGATGATGTCCTGCAGGCTCTTGTAGCGCTGCAGGATCTGCTGAACGCCGATGGCCACGTTATAGTGCCGCTGGCCGAGGTACTGGGCGTCGAGGATCCGGCTGGAGCTGTCGAGCGGGTCGACGGCCGGATAGATGCCGAGCTCGGAGATGGTCCGCGAGAGGGTCACGGTCGCGTCGAGGTGGGCGAAGGCGGTGGCCGGCGCGGGGTCGGTCAGGTCGTCGGCCGGGACGTAGATGGCCTGCACCGAAGTGATCGACCCCTTGGTGGTCGAGGTGATCCGCTCCTGCAGGTCTCCCATCTCGGTGGCGAGCGTCGGCTGGTACCCCACGGCGCTCGGCATCCGCCCGAGGAGGGCCGAGACCTCGGAGCCCGCCTGGGTAAAGCGGAAGATGTTGTCGATGAAGAGGAGGACGTCCTGGCCTTCGACGTCGCGGAAGTATTCCGCGATCGTGAGCCCCGAGAGTCCGACGCGGAGCCGGGCGCCCGGCGGTTCGTTCATCTGGCCGTACACCAGCGCCACGGAGCCGAGGATGTTCGCTTCCTTGAACTCCATGTAGAGGTCGTTGCCTTCGCGGGTCCGCTCACCCACGCCGCAGAAGACCGAACGGCCGCCGTGGCCCTTCTGCACGTTGTTGATGAGTTCCTGGATGACGACCGTCTTCCCCACCCCGGCGCCGCCGAAGAGGCCGATCTTCCCGCCCTTGACGAAGGGGGCGATCAGGTCGATGACCTTGATCCCGGTCTCGAACACCTCCGTCTTCGGCTCGAGATCGACGAACTTGGGGGTCTCGCGATGGATGGCCCAGCGCTCCGTTGAGGCCGGGATCGGCGCGCCGCCATCCACCGGCTCGCCGAGGACGTTCAAGATCCGGCCCAGCGCCGCCTCACCGACCGGAACGGAGATCGGCGCCCCGGTGTCGGTCACCGTCATCCCGCGGACCACGCCGTCGGTGGTGCTCATCGCCACGGCGCGAACCTTGTTCTGGCCGATGTGCTGCTGCACCTCCGCCACCACCCGGATCGGGGCGGCGCCGGAGCGGTCTTCCAGAAGGAGCGCGTTGTAGATCTCCGGCAGGAGCCCCGGCTCGAACTCCACGTCGAGGACCGGGCCGATGACCTGGACGACCTTGCCGATGTTCTTCGTTGCGGTTGCCATTGTGTTCGTGTCCTTGGATCTGGTTGTGTGCCGGCGGATGGGCGGATGGACGCACGGCGGATCACCGATCCGGATGCGGCACCATCCTCCTCCGACCCTGCGTCCGTCCGTCCCTGCGCCTACCCTTGCAATGCCGCCGCACCACCGACGATCTCGCTGATCTCCTGCGTGATCGCGGCCTGGCGCTGCCGATTGTAACTCCGCCGCAGCGCGTCGATGATGTCGCCGGCGTTATCGGTCGCGTTCTTCATCGCGGTGCGCCTGGCACCGTGCTCCGCCGCCGCCGTCTCCACCAGCCCGCGATAGACGCTGTTCCGCACATAGAGCGGGAGCAGCTGGCCCAGGATCTCTTCGGCCGAGGGCCGGAGGAGATAGTCGGGCCGGACCGCGGTGCTGGCCGGGGCCGCCACCGGCAGGATACGGAGCGTGGTGGGCGGCGTGCTGATCGGACTCTGGAAGTTGGCGTAGACCAGGTCCACGCTGGCGAGCATTCCCGCCTCGTAGGCCTCGATCAATCCGGCGACGAGCTCCACCGCGTGCGCCACGGTCGGCTTGTCCCCGATGTCGATCCGCTGGGAGGCGAGGGGGCGCCCCAGGTAGCGGAAGAAGCCGATCCCCTTGCGGCCGACTGCGTGCAGGTCGACGGCATAGCCCGCGCCCTCGAGCTCCTCGATCCGATGGCGCGCTTCCTTGGCCAGGTTCGAGTTGAACCCGCCGGCGAGACCGCGATTGGAAGTGATGAGGATGACCGCGGCACGGCTGGGGCCGCCCTTGGCCGGCAGGGCCGGACGGCGGAGCAGCGGGAAACGCTCCGCCAGCTCCGGGGTGTAGAGGTCGGCGATGACCGCGGCGAGCGCCTGGGCGTAGGGGCGCGCCGCCACGACGCGGTCCTGCGCCCGCTTCAGCTTGGACGTGGAGACCAGCTCCATCGTCCGCGTGATCTTGCGGGTGTTCTGGACCGACTTGATGCGACCCTTGAGCGCCTTGCCCTTGGCCATGCTCAGGCCGGCCGGAAGGTGGACTTGAAGCCGTCGACCGCCGCCTTGAGCGCCGCGGTCATCGGATCATCGATCGCCTTCCGGGTCCGGAGGCCGTCGAGCACAGCCGGATGCGCCGACTCGAGGTAGGCCAGAAAGTCCTGTTCCCACTGGCGGATATGCTTGACCGCGACATCATCGAGATGGCCGTTGGTGACCACCCAGATGATCGCGACCTGGCGCTCCACCGCCACCGGCCGGTATTGCGGCTGCTTCAGGATCTCGACCAGGCGGGCCCCGCGATTCAACTGGCGCTGCGTGGTCGCATCGAGGTCGGAACCGAACTGGGCGAACGCTTCGAGCTCGCGGAACTGCGCCAGCGAGAGCCGGAGCGGACCCGCCACCTGCTTCATCGCCTTGATCTGGGCGTTGCCGCCCACCCGGCTCACACTGATTCCGGCGTCCACCGCGGGGCGGACGTTGGAATAGAAGAGATCCGTCGTGAGGAAGATCTGCCCGTCGGTGATCGAGATGACGTTGGTCGGGATGTACGCCGAGACGTCGCCCGCCTGGGTCTCGATGATCGGGAGCGCGGTGAGGGAACCGCCCGGCTTCTTGATCCGGGGGTCGAGCTTCACGACATCGGCATCCTCGGCGATCTTGGCGGCGCGCTCCAGCAGACGACTGTGGAGGTAGAAGACGTCGCCGGGATAGGCCTCGCGGCCCGGCGGACGGCGCAGGATGAGCGAGAGCTGGCGGTACGCCGCGGCCTGCTTGGACAGGTCATCATACACGCAGAGGGTCGGCTTCCCCTCCTCGTACATGAAGTACTCGGCCATCGCGCAGCCGGAGTAGGGGGCGATGTACTGCAGCGGCGCCGGATCGGAGGCGCTCGCGATGACGACGATGGTGTAATCGAGGGCGCCCGCCTCGCGGAGCTTCTCGACCACGGCCGCCACCGTGGAGCGCTTCTGGCCGATCGCCACATAGACGCAGACGACGCCGGTGCCCTTCTGGTTGATGATCGTGTCGATCGCGATGGCGGTCTTGCCGGTGCCCCGGTCGCCGATGATGAGCTCGCGCTGGCCCCGGCCGATCGGGATCATCGCGTCGATCGCCTTGATCCCGGTCTGCATCGGCTCCTTGACCGGCTGGCGAACGATGATGCCGGGGGCGATCATCTCGACCAGCCGGGTGCCTGAGGCCTTGATCGGCCCCCGCCCGTCCACCGGACGGCCGAGCGCATCGACCACGCGGCCGAGCATCCCGGGACCAACGGGCACATCGAGCACCTTCCCGGTGCAGCGAACTTCGTCGCCTTCCTTGAGCTTCAGGTAATCGCCCATCACGGCGGCGCCGACGTTGTCCTCTTCGAGGTTCAACACCAGGCCGGTGATGGTCTCGCCGGTCGCCCGCACCGTGAACTCGAGCATCTCGCCCGCCATCGCGGCGGAGAGACCGTAGATCCGGGCCACGCCGTCCTTCACCTCGAGGACGGTGCCTACATCCCGCGCGTCGGTCGAGGCCAGGCTGGCCGCCTCGATCTCCTTGAGCAGGACATCCTTGAGTTCACCGGGTCGGAGCGTCGCTTCAGTCGCCATGATTCTCACGCCAGAAGGGGAACGATGCGGATCGATCTGCTGCTTGTGAAATTTATCACAATCAGAAGCAAAGGCAAGGTTCGCCCTCCGGCGCGCGGAGAGCAAGGGCCCCGGTGGAAGCGGGGGGCCTCCCCCTTCTATTATCCTCCGGTATGCGCCTGCGCTTTTCCACCTACCGCCGACGATTTTCCGCCAGCACCAGCGCCCTGGGCGCCGGGGCGGTCCACTGGCTGGAGCGGTTCGGCCTGAACGAGCCGACCCTCCTCACGCTCCTCGCCGTGGGAGTCGGGCTGCTCGCGGGCCTGAGCGTCCTCCTCTTCTATCGTACCATCGACCTCGCGGCCGAGCTGATCAGCGGGATCACCAGCATCCTCTTCGTTCCGTCGGCGCTCGTTGCCGCCGGGACGCTCGCCATCGGCCTGGTGGTGGTCTGGCTGCTGCTCCATTTCGGCACCGGCGACTCTGACGGTGAGAACATCCCCGACATCATGCACGCGGTCACGGCACGCGGCGGGGTACTCCACCTCGGCCGGGTGGTGATCAAGACGATCGCATCGGCGGTGACGCTCGGCAGCGGCGGCTCGGTCGGCGCCGAGGGGCCGGTCGCCGTGCTGGGCGCCGCGGTGGGAAGCCGGGCGGGACGTTCGCTCCGCCTGAGCGAAAGCCGGTTGAAGCTCCTGCTCGCCTGCGGCGCCGCGGCGGGACTCTCCGGCGCCTTCGGCGCGCCGATCGCGGGGATGATGTTCGCCCTGGAGAAGCTGACCGGCGGCTACCGCACCTCCGACCTCGCGCCGATCGCGGTCGCGAGCGTCACGGCCGCCGCCGTTACCCGGGTGGGGCTGGGGCAGGACCAGGTCATCCGGATTCCGATGGCGTATCACGCAGGGGCCGGGTCGGATCTCCTGCTCTATGCGCTGGTGGGACTGGCCGGCGGGGTGATCGGTGTGCTCTACGCCCGGGCGGTCTGGAAGGTGCCGGATTGGCTCCGCCCACTCCCTCGCTGGCTGCGGCTCCTCTTCGCCGCGGTGACCGTGGCCGTGATCGCGAGCCAGTTCGCGCCGGGGCTCTGGGGCCGCGGGCATCAGGGGCTCGATCTCAGGATGATCCGCGACCAGACCGCCCTCCTCCTCTTCGCGCTCTGCCTGGCCAAGATCCTGGCGACGGCGCTGACCTTGGGCGGCGGGGGCGTCGGCGGCGTCTTCACCCCCGCGCTCGCGATCGGCGGAACCTTCGGCGCGGCGGCGGGGACGGCGCTGACGCTCCTCCTCCCCGGCTGGGGGCTGCAACCGGTGCCGTTCGCGCTGGTGGGAATGGCGGCGGTGGTGGCGGGGGCGACCCACGCGCCGCTCACGGCGGTCTTCATGGTGCTGGAGATGAGCGGCGACTACGGGCTCCTCGTCCCGGTGCTCCTCGCCGGCACGCTGGCTTACCTGGTGGCGAAGCCGCTGTACGCGGAGTCGATCTACACCGAGTGGCTGGTGCGGCGGGAGCGGGCGGCAGCGGCGGCGGCGCGGGTCTCAGACGCGTGAACGGGTCTTCCCCCGCGCGAACGCTTCGAGCGCGCCGCGGGGCCCCAGTTCGGCGAGCCGCCGAGTGCCCACACCGGTGATGCGCCGGCTGGTACGGTCGAGATGGCTGGCGGAGGCGAACTTGAGGATGGCCGCGACCTCGGCGGCGGTGTGGCCCGGGTTCCGCAGGCACTGGGCCGCCGCCGCGATGCGGGTAAGATCGATCACCCGCTTCAGATTCGGTGCCGCTTCCACCGCGAACTGACGGGAGAGGTGTTCCCGGGTGACGCCGAGGCGCCGGGCGATGTCGCCGGTGCGAAGCGGCCGGTCCACGAATCCCTGCAGCAGCAGCCAGACCTCACGTTGCAGCGGCGAGCGCAGCCGCAGCAGCCGCGGCGCGTCGTTCAGGGCGCGCCGGCGGAGCGCCTGGCCCGACCCCCGCGCCACCAGTTCTCCCACCACCGCATCGTCCACTCCCTCGACCAGCAGCGTCATCCCGCTGCGCGCGCAGGCGGCGAGCAGATCTCCATCGTCGGGCCGGAAGGAGGCGTAGGCGAAGACCGGTGTGGCGGGGAACGCCTTCCCCACCCCCTCAATCTCACTCGGGCTTAAGACCAAGGGGCTCACCACGATCGCATCGACCAGGCGCCCGCGGAGCATCCGTTCCAGCGCCGCGCGCGACCGGCAGAGCACGACACCGCCGGCACCGCGCGGGATGGTGCGCCGGACGGCGGCGAGGGCGCTCTTGCTCTGGAGGAGGGCGGCGACCACCGCCATCGTCAGTCGCCGACGGCGGGAGTGGGAACGGCGGCGGGCACCGGCACGGGAGGGGCGTGCTGCGACGGGCGCCCCGGACCGACGGCGACGAGGGTCCGGGTCATCTCACCCGCGCGACGGAGAACACCGCGGGCGTTGTCGTAGCTCAAGGTCCGGAGACACTCATCCAGCGGATACCACCGGGCATCGCTGATCCCCTCGGCCGCCTGCGGGCGCGGCTCGGCCGCCGGCGATTCGAAGAGGAAGAAGTGGCAGAACTTGTGGATCGGCCGGCCCTTGAAGCGGAAGTGCCAGTCGATGATGCGGATCGGCCCCTGGGGGATGAGGTCGTCGAGTCCGGCCTCCTCCCGCGTTTCCCGCAACGCCGCCTGCGCCGGAGTCTCCCCCGGCTCGAGATGGCCCTTGGGGAAACCCCAGTTGTGGTAGATGTCCTTGATCAGCAAAAAGACGAAGCCTTCCGGCGTCTGCCGGAACACGATGCCACCGGCGGAGACTTCGCGATCAGGACGGCGTTTGCGGGAGGTCATGGGTTACGGGTCGTGAGTCGTGGGTCAATGGTCGTGGGTCGTGAGTCATGGGCCGCGGGTTTCAGTCTCATCGTGCGTCGGCACCCAGGAGCAGATGCAGTTGACCCAAGACCCACGACCCATGACTCACGACCCTTAAAAGACACTGAACTTGAAATACTTCCGCGGATTCGCCTGAATGTCGGCGATGAGTCTCCGCAGTTCCAGGACCGTCTCGGTCGTCTCGTGGTAGAGGGTCGAGTCGGTCGCGAGCTTGCCGATGGTCCCCTGCCCCTTGGCGAGCTTGCTCATCAGCGAATCGGTCGCCACCAGGATATGGGTCAGGTTCTCCTCGTGGTCCCGGAGCGCCGCCGTGAGCTGGCGGATGTCCTGCGAGGCGGAATCGATCTGCGTGGTGGCGGAGCGGCCGTGATTGAGGATGGCCTGCAACTGGCCGTTCCCCGTGGCGCTGTCCACCCGGCCCATCACCGTGCGAAAGTCCCCCGCCGCCGCGTTCACCGCGTTGGAGGCCTGCTGCACGTTCCCGGTCACGACATCGAGCTTGCTGGTCTGGGCCCGGGTGAAGGTGTTGAGCTGGCCCACGACGTGGGAAAAGTCCTGAATGCTCTGCCGCAGGTCCTGGACGGTGTTGGAATCGAACGCCTGCTGGATCCGGCCGGTCAACGTCGCGATGTCGCCGGCGATGCGGCTGGCCTGCGCGGTCAACTGTCCGACATCGGGAAGGGTGGCACCGGGCCACGCCTTCCCCTTCCCCGAGGCCATCGACTCGGCCAGCATCACCCGGACGTTGGGATCGTCCTGCGGTTCGTCGTAGGAGACGATCGTCGCCGCCCATTCCCCGAAGAGACTCGCCGAGGCCGCGATCACCGCCGGGTGAGCCGGCAGCTCGACCCCGTCGTAGATCAGCAGGTCGGTCTCCACCCAGTTGTCCCCCGCCAGACGGATCGCCTGGATCCGGCCCACCCGCACTCCGCGCAACGTGACCGGATCGCCCACCTTGAGCCCGCCCACGGTCCGGAAGCGCGCCGCGCGGACCGCCTGCTGGGCGCCGAGGTGGGTCTCGGAGAGCCAGAGCGCTCCGGCCACGACCAGCACCACGGCCACGATGACGACCAGGCCGACCAGGAATTCGTTGGCGCGCTTCACGGCGTTGCGACCTCGACGTCGGGGCGTCCCTCGATGAACTGCCGCACGATCGGATCCTCCGTCCCCTGGATCTCCGCGACCGAGCCCACCTGGCGGATGCTTCCTTCATAGAGCAGCGCCACCCGGTCACCGACGGTAAAGGCGGTCCGCATGTCGTGGGTCACCACCACCCCGGTGACGCCGAACTCCTGCGCCGTGCGCTGCATCAGCCGGTCGATCACCGCCGAGGTGACCGGATCGAGCCCGGTGGTCGGTTCGTCGTACAGAATGTAGCGCGGCTTGAGCGCGATGGCGCGGGCGATCCCGACTCGTTTCCTCATCCCGCCGGAGAGCTCGGCCGGATACCGGGCTTCGGTGCCGGCCAGATCAACCACCGCGAGACTCTCCGTCACCCGGGAACGCATTTCGTCCTCGTCGAGCTCCCGGCGCTTGAGCCCCAAGCGGATGTTGTCCTCGACCGTCATGGAGTCGAAGAGGGCGGCGAACTGGAAGACGTAGCCGATCCGAGACCGGAGCGCGTTGAGCCCGGCGGGATCGAGCTGGTCAACCACGTCGCCATCGACCTCAACCGACCCGGCATCAGGTTGCAGCAGCCCCGCGATCAGCTTCAGCGTGACGCTCTTGCCGGTCCCCGAATAGCCGAGCAGGATGGTGGTCCTGCCGTCGGGAATGTCGAGCGAGAAGCCCCGGAGCACCTGCTTCGGGCCGAAGGCCTTGGAGACGCCGGTGAGGCGGATCATGATCGCAGGGGCGCAGGGGCGCAGCGACGGAGAGGCGCAGGAACGCAGGGGCGGAGAGCCACCCACCCAGCGGAGGACTCGCCCGAACGGCGGATACCTGCCGATTCGACCCTCCGCCCCTCCGCCCCTGCGTCTCCGCGCCTCACAACAGCACCACCGCCCAGAAGGCGTCGAGGACCAGGATGGCGCAGGCGCCTTGCACCACCGCCTTCGTGGTCGCGCGGCCGACCCCCTCGGCACCGCCCTCGCACCGGAGGCCGTTGATCGCGCCGAGCAGAGTGACCGCGAAACCAAAACTCCCCGCCTTGACCAGGCCGAACCAGACATCCTTGAACACGTAAAAGATCTTGAGACCTTTCACGAATTCCTGGGTGGAAAGATCGAGCAGGTTGATCGACGTGATCCACCCCGACGCGACCCCGATTCCGATCGCAAGTGCGGTCACCATCGGGAACATGAGGGTCCCGGCAATCACCCGCGGCACCACCAGGTATGAGTAGGGATTGTACGCCAGTGTTTCGAGCGCGTCGACCTGCTCGGTCACCTTCATCGTGCCGAGTTCGGCTGCGATGTTGGCGCCGACCCGGCCGGCCAGGACGAGGCCGGTCAGCACCGGGCCCAATTCCATCATGATGGTCTTGCCGACCAGGGCGCCGACGAAGTAGAGGGGGACAGCACCGGTGAAGGTGTAGGAGGAGAGCAGGGCGAGCACGATCCCGGTGAAGATCGCGATGAAGACTGCGATCCCCACGGAGTCCACCCCGAGGCGGCGCATCTGGCCCACCACGAGCGGCCTCCAGGTCACCACATCAGCCGCCGCCCGCCCGGCGGCGATGATCCAGTGCCCGACCCGCGCGACAGGACCACGCCCGGTGCGGGGGTGGCCTATTGCAAGTGTATTCACGATTTGAAGTTACGGGTCGGTCGGGGGGGTGTAAAGAGGGAGGCGGGAGACGGGAGATGGGAGACGAGTGATGAGTGGTGACGGGTGACGGGTGACGGGTGACGGAAGGTTGGCAGACTGAGCATTGAGCGCAAGAGGAACCTTCCCGAGCGCAGCGAGGGACCTACTCCGTCACAATCGGTGGATGGCCATCAGCCACCGGATCGGAGAAGCAGGTCCCTCGCGGCGCTCGGGATGGTTTCCGTGTATGAACGAGCCACCAACGCAGCACGCGTTACCCGTCACGCATCACTTGCCACCCATTCACGCAGCAAAGCTCGCCAGCGCCCGTCCCACCTCTCCCTCACGCAGCCGCTTGAGGGCGCGGTCGCGGAGCTGGCGGACTCGCTCGCGGGTGACGCCGAGCATCCCGCCGATCTCTTCGAGGGTGTGCTCGCGGCCGCCGTCGAGGCCGAAGTAGAGCCGGAGCACCTTGGCATCGCGGGGCTGGAGGGAACGAAGCGCCGACTCTACCTCCTCGACCAGGAAGCGGTCCATCACCTCGGCTTCGGTGTCGCCGTGGTCCCGGGCCACGAAACGGTCGATCAAGGTCCGCTCGCCGTCGGGATCGATCGGGGCGTCGAGCCGGACCTCGGCGGTGTTGAGCGAGGCGAGCGACTGCACCACTTCGAGGGAGAGCCCGACCGCACTCGAGATCTCCTCGGGAGTCGGCTCGCGCCGAAGTTCCTGACGCAGTGCTTCGGCGGCGCGGACGATGCGGGAGAGGTCGGCGGTGCGGTTCAGGGGGACGCGGACGGTGCGTCCCTGCCGCGCCAGCGAGGCGAGGATCGCCTGGCGGATCCACCAGACGGCGTAGGAAATGAACTTGACCCCCTGATCGGGATCGAACTTCCGCGCCGCGGTCAGGAGGCCGACGTTCCCTTCGCCGATCAGGTCGGTCAAGGGGAGCCCGCGGTTCTGGTATTTCTTGGCGACCGAGATGACGAAGCGGAGGTTGCGCTTGACCAGCTCCTGCATTGCCTCCTCGTCCCCCGCTCGCACCAGCTTCGCGATCGCGAGTTCCTGGGGGGCGGTGAGGAGGGGGGTGCGGCTCACCTCGTGGAGGTACTGGTCGAGGATGTCCCGTTCGGCGTCGTACACGCCGAAGGCCTTGGCGGTGACTTGTTTGGCGGCGCGGCGCTTCTTGGGCGGCGTGTCGGCCAGAATGGCGGTGGTATCGAGGGGAGGCCGGGCCGTCGTCCTGGGGGCGGGTTTGGGCGCCGGTGTCTTCTTCTTGGGCATTGCCGGGCGTGGATCCTGGAGCGTGGTACGAGGGGCGGAGGCGGCCGAATTCGCTTGACTCCGACAGCGCGCCCCGATAGGTTTGCGCGCTCCCAAGGGGCGTCTTGGGAGTGGAATAGTAATGGGGGCGTAGCTCAGTTGGGAGAGCGCGTGAATGGCATTCACGAGGTCAGGGGTTCGATCCCCCTCGCCTCCACTGGACGCCGGTGCAGAACGCCCGAGCTCGGTGCACC
>JBIOIC010000041.1:0-12043 GCA_044449625.1 Gemmatimonadales bacterium
GTCCACCACGATCCGGAGCTGGCCGGCCTCGGCGTGATCAGCGCCCACACCCTCGCGGAGATTCGGCGGGTGGCGCTCCCCAACGGGGAACCGGTGCCCGTCCTCGAGGAGGTGCTCGCCGCGCTCGGCGCCTTCACCGTCTGGGTCGAGGTGAAGACACTGCCGCCGGAATTCGACGGACGATTGCTGGCAATGCTGGCGGCGGGGCCGGGGCGCTACGGCGTGCACGCCTTTGACCACCGGATCATCGCGCGCCTGGGCCGCCAGGCGCCGGCGCTGCACCGCGGGGTGCTCTCCGCCAGCCGTCCCGTCGATCCGGTGGCGCAGGTGACCGCCGCCGGCGCCGCCGTGCTCTGGCAGGAGGCCTCGCTCACCGACGCCGATCTCGTGGACGTGGTGCACGCCGCCGGGAAAGAGCTCATTGTCTGGACCGCGAACACGCCCGACGAACTGGAGCGGCTGACCCGACTCGGCGTCGACGGCCTCTGCGGCAACTACCCCGACCGATCCCGCGCCGCGGTCGGCCTTCCCCCGCGCCCGTGAGCGCTGGACGCGGCGCTCCCTGCGTGCCATTCTTGATCCCGGTGACTTCCTCCCCTGCCCCGGCCTTGAGCCTCCTTCTGCTCCTCGGCGCTGCCGGCCTCGCGGCCCAGGCCCCGGGGCTTGATCCGTTGCCGGGTGCGCTCGTCCCCCGGAGCGACAGCTTCGTCGTCCTCGTACGCGGCACCCCTCTCGGATACAACCGGAGCGCGTTTACCCGCACGGACCAGGGATTTCTGTACGTCAATGAGACGCAGATCGGTGCGTTCGTCCTCCAGCGTACCGAGATCGCACTGGACAGGGCCGGCGCGGTCTGGCAGGTCCTGCAAGGCGGCCAGATCCAGGGCATCAACATCCGCACCAGCCTGGAGTATCGTCGCGGGAGGGTCAAAGGCGTTACCGTTGCGCCGAGTGGCGGCCAGGCCGTCTCCTTCATAGTGGACACCGTGGTCCCGGCCGGCACCGTGGACGACAACGCGATCCCGCTCTATCTCCCGGCCCTCGCCTGGGGCCCGCAGGCGTCGTGGAAGTTCACCGCCTTCGTTTCAGGCGAGAATACCTTCCGGGCGATGGAGTTGAGCGTGATCGGCACCGATACCGTCTCGGTGCCGGCGGGCCAGTTCGAGACTTGGGAAGCGGAACTGCGCGGGGGCCAGGCCCCGGTCCGCTTCTTTGTCACCAAATCAGTCCCTCACCGCGTAGTACGGGAGGAACTGGTCGGGACGCCAGTGGAGTTCGCGCTCGTCAAGTGACACCAACACCAACCGAGATGGAGCAATGACCCGAACGATACGTCACGTCGGTCCGTGGGCGATCGCCGCGCTGCTCGTCGGCTGTGCCGGCCACCCCGCGTCGACCGCTCCGAGCCCTGACGCGGGCAAGGCGGGGCCGGACGCCGCCTGGAGCGCCCTGCGTCCCCAATATCCCTCGACCTACCAGCGGCGCCCGAATTCGCCGGTGTTCATCAAGAACGCGACCATCATGACGGCGACGGGACCCGAGATCGTCGGCGGTTCGATCCTGCTCCGCGATGGCAAGATCGTGGCGGTGGGCAAGGACCTGACCGCGCCCGCCGACGCCACGGTCATCGATGGCACCGGAAAGTTCGTCACCCCCGGCATCATCGACGACCACAGCCACCTGGGCGTCTACGCGGCCCCCGGCACCTGGGCCGAGAGTGACGGCAACGAGGCGACCAACCCGGTCACGGCGAATGTCTGGGCCGAGCACTCGTTCTGGCCGCAGGATCCGCAGATCCCCCTCGCGGTGGCCGGCGGCGTGACGGTGATCCAGGCGCTTCCGGGCTCCGCCAATCTCATCGGAGGCCGCTCCGCCACGCTCCGCCTGATCCCGGCGCGCACCGTGGAAGAAATGAAGTTCCCGGGCGCTCCGTATGGACTCAAGATGGCCTGCGGCGAGAACCCGAAGCGGGTCTATGAGAACCGGGGACCGTCGACCCGGATGGGGAACATGGCGGGGTATCGGGCCGCGTTCATCCAGGCGGAGGCCTACCGCAAGAAGTGGGACAGCTGGCTCGCCCACCCGGTGGGAGATCCGCCGGCACGGGACCTCGGACTCGAGACGCTGGCCGAGGTGCTCCGCGGCAACATTCAGGTGCAGAATCACTGCTACCGGGCCGACGAGATGGCCAACATGATCGGTCTCTCGCACGAGTTCGGTTTCAAGATTCGCTCCTTCCACCACGTCGTGGAGGGCTACAAAGTGGCCGACCTGCTGGCCAAGGACAGCATCGCGGCCTCGGTCTGGGCCGACTGGTGGGGCTTCAAGATGGAAGCGTTCGACGGGATCCCGGAGAACGCCGCCCTCCTCACCCAGGCGGGGGTGCGGACCGTCATCCATTCCGATGACGAGAATGGGATTCAGCGCCTGAATCAGGCGGCGGCGGAAGCGTTCTACGCCGGCCAGCAGGCCGGGATCGCCATTACCCGGCTGGACGCGATCCGCTGGATCACGGCCAATCCGGCCTGGGTGCTGCGGATCGACCAGCAGACCGGCACGCTGGAGGCGGGCAAGGACGCCGATGTGGTATTGTGGACCGGCGATCCGCTTTCGGTGTACTCGAAGGCCGAACGGGTCTGGAACGACGGATGGCTGGTGTTCGATCGGAATGATCCGGCCCACCAGTACCAGACCGATTTCAATCTGGGCCAGGCGGCCCCGGGGGTGGGGCAATGAAGATCCGTCACAGGCTGCGAGGGCTCCTCGCTCTTGGTGCGCTCCTCGCCATCGGCGCCAGCTCGGCGGCGGCCCAGACGGTCGCGATCACCGGCGGGACAGTCTTTCCGGTGTCGGGACCGAAGATCGACAATGGAACGGTGATCCTCAAGGATGGGAAGATCGTCGCCGTTGGAGCGGGACTCGCGGTGCCGAGCGGCGCCATCCGGGTGGATGCGACAGGCAAGTGGGTCACCCCGGGCCTCTTTCACGCATTCAGCAGTTACGGACTTACCGGCGTGGAGTCGGTGGGCGAGACGAGCGAGGGCGGACACGCGGGCGATGTGAACCCCGCGTTCAACGTGGCCGAAGGGATCGATCCCGCGGCCGTGACGATCCCGGTCGCGCGGATGCAGGGGATCACCACGGCCTTCATCGGACCGAGCAGCGACCTGGTGTCGGGTCAGGGTGTGCTGATTGACCTCGCCGGGGATCGGATCGAGGATCTCGTCGCCCTCAATCCGGCGGCGATGGTGATGGGCTTCGGGGCCTCCGTCAAGCGGGCCGGCGGCGGCAGCCGCGCCGGGGTGATGGAACGCCTGCGCCAGCTCCTCCAGGACGCGGCCGAGTATCAGCACCGCAAGGCCGACTACGATCAGAACCGCATGCAGACACTCTCGGCACCGGCGGCGGAGCTCGAGGCACTGGCGCCGGTCCTCTCCGGCAAGGAGCCGGTGATCGCCGAAGCCAACCGGCGCAGCGACATCGAGAGCGCGCTGCGCTTGGCGCGGGAGTTCCACCTCAAGCTGATGATCCGGGGCGGCACGGAAGCGTGGATGGTGGCGGGAGAGCTCGCGCGCGCCGGCGTTCCGGTGCTGGTGCGAAACCTCACCGATGTGCCGACGTTCGACGGCCTCAATGCGCGGCTGGATAACGCCACGATCTTGCAACAAGCGGGAGTCAAGGTCGTGATCGCGCAGAACGATGACAGCCGCGACCGTGACCTGCGATTCGTCGCGGGCAATGCGGTCCGCAACGGAATGACCTGGGACCAGGCGCTCCGCGCGATCACCCTCTCCCCGGCCGAAGCGTTCGGCGTCGCCGATCGCTGGGGTTCATTGGAGGCCGGCAAGACCGCGGATGTGGTGGTCTGGTCCGGCGATCCGCTCGACTTCTCCAGCCGCGCCGAGCATGTCTTCATCCGCGGAACGGACGTCCCCCTGAAGAGCCGGATGACCGAGCTGCTCGAACGCTATCGTCATCTTCCGGTGAAATACTTCTAACGAAGAACGAAGCGGGGATCAGAAGAACGACAGAACGCAGCTCCGGTGACATTCGGAGCTGCGTTCTGTCTTGGCGTACTGCCCGGCTGCCGCGAGTGCCCTACTCTGTGGGTGGTGGCGCGGGAGGGGCCTCTTCCTTCACGCTCACGACCTCACCCTTGGCCGCGGCGAGCTCCTTGTCGATCCGCGCCAACTCGGCGTCGGCCACGTCGATCGCGGTCAGCAGCTCTTCGCGACGGACGCCGTTGGGCGCCGCGCCACGGGCCTCCCCGTGGACCAGCCGGCCGAGATCCCGGAGTGCCTGGTCTCGGCGACGGGTGAGGCCGTTCTTCTCCCCCATCAGGCGCACCTGATCGATGGTGGCCTGGGCCTTCCGGCCCACCGCCTCGACTGCCTGGTTCACCTGCTCAAAGAAGGTCGCCACTGGATCTCCGGATTGGGGCTGGTTCCGATACGGGGCTGGCCAGCCAGATGTTTCATTATGCACAGCCATGAGGCACGAGGTGTGAGGTATTAGGTACGAGGTGATCTTTGGAGAGGCAAAGAAAAAGGACGCCCACCTCGGCGTCCTTGGCTCTCTCCGTCATTCCAGGAGGTCAGCTCGCCGCAGCCGCCGCCGGATAGACCGACACCTTCTGCCGGGCCTTGTCCTTGTGCTCAAACTTGACGACACCCGCGATCAGCGCGAACAGCGTGTCGTCGCTCGCGCGACGAACGTTCCGGCCGGCGTGGAACTTGGTGCCCCGCTGGCGGACGATGATCGCGCCAGCGGTGACCTGTTCGCCCCCGAAGCGCTTGACGCCGAGGAACTGCGGATTCGAATTGCGGCCGTTGCGGCTGGAGCCGACACCCTTCTTGTGCGCCATATGATCCTCAGCCGAGCTTGAGGCCGGTGATCCGGACATCGGTGTACTTCTGGCGATGGCCGGTCTTGCGCCGGTAATTCTTCCGGCGCTTGAACTTGAAGATGTAGAGCTTTTCGCCCTTGACGTCGCCGATGACTTCGGCCTCCACCTTGGCGCCCTTGACCAGCGGGGTCCCGGCGTGGATGGTCTCGCCGTCGGACGAGAGGAGCACTTCGTCGAAGACGAGCTTATCGCCCGGCTGCTTGTCCATCAGCGGGAGGCGAAGGGTCTTGCCTTTTTCGGCCCGGAACTGCTTGCCCAGGGCCCGGAAGATCGCGTACATACGGTCCTATCCCAAAATCGGGGGTGACTGCCAGAGCCCGTAAGAGTAAACGGCAGATGGGCTTGGGGCAAGGGCTGCGAGGTGCTGGGTACGAGGTACTAGGTGCGAGGTACAAGGCACGAGGTGTGGCCGATACCTGCGCCATGCCACTGCTCAACCCAAGGGATGGCCTTCCGCCGGGAGCCCGACAACGATCACCTCGCGCCCCTGCTCCTCACGCCACCGCGTACATCTCCGTCACATCCCGCCCGGCTGGCCGGCTCATCAGGCGGAATTCGTCCAGCCGCATCATCGGGTCATCCCGGATCTCGAGTTCCAGACCGATCTGGCGCCCCAGGAGCTGGATGAGCTTCGGCTCCTCTTCCAGCAGGTAGAGCGCGACCTCGGGGTGCAGGCGGACGGCAAGCTGCCGCTCCCGGTGATCATACCCCGCCCGCTTGAGCGACCGCTCCAGGCGCCGAGCGACGACCTCGGGACGGAAGACGCGGCCGGTGCCCGAACAGGTGGGGCAATCGGCGGTCATCGAGTGCCAGAGCGAGGGCCGGACCCGCTGGCGGGTCATCTCGATCAGCCCAAGCTCCGAGACGGCGTAGGCCTTGGTCCGAGCCCGGTCCCGGGCCAGGTGCGCCCGGATCTCGTTGACCACCCGCTCCCGGTTCTGCTTCGACTCCATGTCGATGAAGTCGCAAACGATGATCCCGCCGATGTCTCGCAGACGGATCTGCCGGGCGATCTCGCGCGCGGCCTCGAGATTGGTCCGGAGGATGGTCTTCTCGGGATCCTTCTTGCCGGTGTAGCGCCCCGTATTCACGTCGATCGAGACCAGCGCCTCAGTCGGCTGGATGACGATGGACCCGCCGTTGGGGAGCTCGACCCGCGGCTTGAAGAGGTCCTTGATCTCCCGCTCGATGTCGAACTTCTCGAAGAGCGGCTGGGCCTCGGTGTAATGATGCACCCGGTCGATGAGCGCCGGATCGACCTGCTCCAGATACTGGGCGATCTCGTGGTGCAGTTCTTTCGAATCACACCAGACGCCGTCCACCTTGGCGCTGAAGAGATCGCGGATGATCCCGCGGGTCAGGCTCGTCTCCCGCTGCACCAGTGCCGGCGCCCGCACGAACTTCACCTTCTTGTTGATCTTCTTCCACAGATTCAGGAGCGAATCGATCTCCCGCTTGAAGTGCTCTTCGGTGGTCCCCTCGGCCACGGTGCGGACGATGACCCCCCCGGAGCCCTTCGGCAGAAGCCGGGTCACCATCTCACGCAGCTTCCCACGCTGCTCCCGGCTCTCGATCTTCCGGCTTACTCCGACGCGCGAGGCGTACGGCATGTAGACCAGGAAGCGCCCCGGCAACGAGATCTGCTTGGTGACCCGGGAGCCCTTGGTGCTGATCGGCTCCTTGCTGACCTGCACCAGGAAGGTGTCCCCCTTCTTCACCAAGTCGGCGATGTTGGGAACCGCGCCGCGATGATCGACCTCGCGCTGGCGCGGCGCAGCTTCCCGCTCGCGGGGCGCGGCATCCCGCTCGCGGGATCGGCCATTCTGCGGAGCTCCACCCTTCTCGCGCTGGCGGCGGCCGTTCCCCTCCCGCGGCGGGCGTCCACCGCCCCCCGAAGGAGGTGCAGAGGAGACCGAGAGGTCCGACAACGGCGGTACCGGTTGGAGCGGTTCGGCACCTTCATCGCTCGGCATCCCCTCGATGCCGGTCGAGGCATTGCCCCGCCCCCTGCCGCGGCGGCGGCGGCGCGAACGCCGGTGCCGTGGAGCGCCCCCTTCCGCGGGAGCGCCCGGCGCCGGGGTGTCGGAGTCTCCCGCGGGCTCGTCGGGAGCCTCGGTAGACTCAGTAGACTCAGTAGACTCGGCCTCATCGGGCACGACCGATTCCACCTCCAGCAGCGAGACCGAAGCCTCGGGCTGAACGATGGGATGCTCCGCCGTCGTCGGCTCCTCGTCCGGATCGTGGTCATCATCCGGTTCGAGAAGGTCCGACGCGTGGAGAAAGGCGCTCTTTTCGAGCCCTATGTCGACGAAGGCGGCCTGAATGCCGGGCAACACCGCTTCGACCCGGCCGAGGAAGATGTCGCCGACGATGCGGCGATGATCGGGACGATCGACCAGGAGCTCAACAAGGCGGTCGTCCTCGAGAATGGCGACGCGCGTCTCGCGCTGCGTGCCATTGATAAGAATCTCGCGTTTCACGCGATGCACCCTCGGCCAGCCCCGGAGGGGCAGCCAGAGAAACGTGGACGGGCAGCCGTTCGACCGACCTGGCCGTTCGACCGCCCGTAGACCCAAGGCCCGAAATCGGGCTGGACACCACTGGCACCGGGCGAGCCAAAGCCCCGCCCCCGATGCCGGTTCTGCTGCGGTCCCGCCGCACTTCTTTGGGACCGCTCGACTGCGCTACGGATCGCCCTGCCTGAATTCCCGGCCAAAACGCGGACACGCCATCCATGGGACACAGCACGGCGCGTGTGCCCGACAGGAGGAAAGTGTGCCGCTGGCGCGGGGAGGCGTACTTCATAGGCGTGCTAAATATATGCAATAGGAGGAGTTAGGGCAATAGTCACTGCTGGTATCCTGGCGGGTCAGCAGCACTGGACAAGTACCGATCAGCCCCGTTCAGCCAGGCGCGCCACCAGCTTGGCCCGCCACTCCGGACAGAGGGCGGCAACGGTCAGGAGCCGCTGAACCGGCTCTGCAGGCCCCCCCTTGTCCAGCTTGATCCGGTAGGCCTCGGCCACCGAGATGGCGGCCGGATGTGCCGACTCCAGGGTGTATCGGTCGCCGGCAGTCATCAGCCCCGGTTCCAGCACCCGGAGGTACCAGCCGGTCCAGCCATTCTCGCGGATCCGGGCGACGATATCGGGAAAGCCGGTCCGGGCCGCCAAGATGCCACAGGGGCCCCGGGCGGAGGCAACCTCCACCAGCGCGGCCCCGATCCGGAACCGGTCGCCGATGTGGGCGGTCGTCTCGTCGATGCCGGCCAGGGTGAGGTTCTCGCCGAATTCGCCCGGAGCAACCGCCCGCCCCCACTCCGTTCCCCACGCCTCCTGATGTTCGCGGACGTAGCAGCAGAGCGCGCGTGAGGGACCGCCGTGGTAGCGGCGGTCGGCCTGTTCATCTCCTTCAAGACCGAGGGTGCCAGCCTGGATCGGTCCGATCACCGGGCGCTTGCAGATGGCGGTCGTCATCCGCTTGACGCCAAAGCGCTCCGTGCGGACCGGGCCGGCGTGGAGCGCGATGATCCGGGCTCCGGTCACGTCGGTCACCCGTTCAGCACATCGCCCAGGATGGCGCGGGCGATGACCATCCGCTGCACCTCGCTGGTCCCCTCTCCGATTTCGCAGACCTTGGCGTCCCGCATCATTCGCTCCACCGGATAGTCGGTGGTGTACCCGTAGCCGCCGAAGACCTGGACCGCCTTGGTCGTAGCCCGCATCGCGAGTTCGGAACAGAAGAGCTTGGCCATCGCCGCTTCGGTCTTGAAGGGCTTGCCGTGGAGCTTGAGCCAGGCTGCGTGATACAGCAGGTGTTTTCCCGCCTCGATCTCCAGCGCCAGATCGGCGAGCTGGAAGTGAATCCCCTGAAAGCTCCCGATGTAGTGGCCGAACTGCTTCCGGGTGCCGGCGTATTTGAGCGCCTCTTCGTACGCTCCTTCGGCGATGCCGAGGGAGAGGGCGGCGATGCCGATGCGGCCGGCGTCGAGGGTCTTCAGGAAGTTGATGAAGCCGTCCCCCGGCTTACCGAGGAGATTCTCCTTCGGCACAATGGCGTCCTCGAAGATGAGCTCGCGGGTGTCGCTGGCGCGCCAGCCCATCTTGTCTTCCTTCTTCCCCGACCGGACACCCTTCAACTTGGGAAGATCGGCGGCGTGGCCGACCCCGACCGCCCGGCAGGCCTCAAGATCGACCGAATCCTTGGTGACGATGAAGCTGGTGATGCCGCGATTGCCGCGCCCCGACTCGGTACGGGCGGTCGCGACGAAGATCTCGCCGACGCCGGCGTGGGTGATGAAGCACTTGGCCCCGTTCAAGACGTAGTGGTCGCCCTTGTCGACGGCGGTGGTCGCGGTACCGCCGGCATCCGATCCGGCGCCGGCCTCCGTCAGGCCAAAGCCACCGAGGACCGCGCCCGACGCGAGCAGGGGCACGTAGCGCCGCTTCTGCTCGGCGGTCCCGAAATCGACAATGGGGGAAGTTCCGAGGTTGGTGTGGGCACTGATGGTGAGGGCGTGGCTCGCGTCCACCTTCGCCATCTCGTGGATCGTGATGTAATAGCAGAGCTGGTCCATCCCCGCCCCGCCGAGTTCTTCGCTCCAGGGCACGCCGAGGAGGCCGAGGGCACCCATCTTCTTGACGTTGGCCCAGGGAAAGGCGGAGGTGCGGTCGAGCTCACGGGCGACGGGGGCGATCTCCGCGCGGGAGAAGGCGCGCACCATCTCGCGGACCTGCAGATGCTGGTCGCTGAAGTAGAGGCTGTCGTCCATAGGAGCGTGGAACTCACCGGATGGCGTGGAAGCGTGGAACGGATGCTCTAATATAAGCCGCTCGGGGGGTCGCCGATGGGACGTTCGGCCACCCGGACCGCGGCGATGGCCGGCAGGATCGCGTCGGCGTATTTGAGCAGCGATTTCGGACCGACGCCGGGAATGCGGGCCAGTTCCCCCCGTGTGGCCGGATCCGCCGCTGCGATCCGGGCGAGGGTCGCATCCGACAGAACCACGTATTCCGGAACTCCAGCCGCGAGGGCGGCTTCCGTCCGCCAACCCCGAAGCGCCATCGCGACGGGACCCTCGGCGGGATCGGTCGGCGTGAACGCCACGCCGCCGAGGGCCGCGAGGATCGTCGCGCCGTAACGCTCCGCCACCAGCGCGCCGACGCCCGGCACGTCGGCCAGGGCTCCCACGGTATCGGGCGGGGCGGCGGCGAGGCGGCCGAGGGTCGGGGCGTCGAGCAGCGCGGTGGCCTTGTGCCCCGTAATCCCGCCGACCGCCGCGGCGAGCCGGACGAGGCGCTGACGGGCCGGGGCGTCGAGTGTCGGCGCGAGAGCGGGCTTGCAGCAGTGATCGCACCCGGCGCACTGGGCGAGCGTCTCCCCGAAATAACCGATCAGCGCACTGCGGCGACACCTCTTCCCCCGGGCGTAGCGCTCCATCGCCGCGATGCGCTCGAGGGTGCGGCGACGGCGTTCGAGGACCGGCCGCCAATCGACCGGACCGCGCTCGGGATGGAGCTCACGCCGCAGACGTTCAATCGAGGTCAGGACATTGGCCGCGACCCCCCGGGCTGGCGCTCCCTCCCGCCAGACGCGCTCCACCAGCGGCACCGGTGGGAAGGACACCTCAAGCTGGAGCCGATGCAGCTCGGCATCTCCTTCCCCGACGAGCAGCACGCAGCGGGCGAACTCTCCGTCGCGCCCGGCGCGGCCCGCTTCCTGGTAGTAACTCTCCAGCGTCGGCGGCATCGTCCAATGCACCACCAGCCGGACATCGGGCTTGTCGATCCCCATCCCGAAGGCGCTGGTGGCGACGACCACCTCGACCTCATCGCCGAGGAAGCGCTCGAGTGTGGCGGTGCGCTCTCCTTTGGTGAGCCCGGCGTGATAGGGCGCGGCGCGAAAGCCGGCCCGGATGAGTCCGCGGCTCAACCCCTCGGTGGCGTTTCGCGTCGGGGCGTAGACCAGTCCCATCCGATCCTCCCGGCGCAGGAGCTGGAGCAGCGTCCGCCAGCGGGTCTCGCGATCGCGCACCGGAAGGGCCGCGAACCAGAGGTTGGGGCGGTCGAATGATCCGAGGTGAAGATCGAAGCGGTGATCGGCACCCCAGGCGCCCAAGCGGAGGGTGCGGGCGATATCGGAGCGGACGTCCGGCGTGGCGCTCCCCGTGAGCGCGACGACGGGAGGACGGCCCAACTGCCACCGGAGCCGCGCGAGGCGGCGGAAACTGGGACGGAAGTCGTGGCCCCACTCGGCGATGCAATGGGCCTCGTCCACCGCGAGGAGCGCGGGGAGAAGTTTCCGCGCAGCCAGATCCCGGGTGAGTCGTTCCAGCCGCTCGGGGGAGGCATAGAGGAGCTTCAGCCGGCCGCTCGCCACATCGTCCAGGATCGCGGCCTGGCGCACCGCGTCGATCGAGCTGTTGAGCGTCGCGGCGGCGAGACCCCGGCGGCCCAACGCCGCGACCTGATCCTGCATCAGCGCGATGAGCGGCGAGACGACGATGGTAAAGCCATCCTGCACCAGGGCCGGGATCTGGAAGCAGAGGGACTTCCCTCCCCCGGTCGGAAGGACTGCGAGGGTATCGCGTCCGGCCAGCACCGACTGGATCACGCGGGCCTGCGCCGGACGAAAACGGGGATAGCCAAAGTGGTGGCGCAGGAGTTGGCGGGCTCGATCGAGCCGCTGGCCGAGCGGCGAGAGGGCAACGTCGAGCGTGTTGGTCATCGGGGATCATCGCACGGATCGGGCGGCGGTGCGGCATCGAGAACGTGCCGGCCGGCGCGCTTTCACGCGCGACCTTGCCCCTGCTCCCCGGCCCGGTACCTTCCAGCTTCCGAACCCCCCATACCATGACCGATCTCGAGCACTGCCCGCACTGTGGTGGCCGGATGACCCCGGCCGACTTGCGCTGCCCATTCTGTGGCAGCCGCCGCAGCGTGGCCGTGACCCTCGGCGTCGGCATCCCCTCCATCATCGTCGACGCCTCTGATCCGGAACTCGCGGGAGAACTTCAGGAGGCACTCTCCCCCGGGATCATCGTCCTCCGGGAGCTGGGCCGCGGCGGGATGGGGCTCGTCTTCCTCGCCCGCGAACCGGCGCTGCGGCGGCTCGTCATCATCAAGGTGCTGGCACCGGA
>JBIOIC010000042.1:0-12028 GCA_044449625.1 Gemmatimonadales bacterium
ACCTCTCACCTCGTACCTCTTACCTCTCGCCTAATACCCCAGCTTCTCCATCAGCCACGCCCCTACCTGGTCCATCCCCACCCGTTCCTGAGTCATGCTGTCGCGGTGACGGACCGTGACCGCCCGGTCCTCGGCGGTCAAGCCATCCACGGTGAGGCAAAACGGTGTCCCGACCTCGTCCATCCGCCGGTACCGCCGCCCGATTGCCCCGCTGTCATCATAGAAGCAGCGTATCCGCTTCCGGAGTGCATCGTACAGCGCGGTGGCGGTCTCCGCCATCCCGTCCTTCTTGACCAGCGGGAGCACCGCCGCCTTGATCGGAGCGATGGAAGGATCGAGTCCCAGCACCACGCGGGTCTCCCCTTCCACCTCTTCCTCCCGATAGGCGTCGACCAGCAGCGTCAGGGTGACCCGGTCGGCTCCGGCCGAGGTCTCGACAACGTAGGGGAGGTAGCGGGTGTTGGCCGCCTGGTCGAAGTACTCCAGCTTCTTGCCGCTCGCCTCCTGGTGCCGGGCGAGGTCGAAGTCGGTCCGGTCGTGGATCCCCTCGATCTCGCTCCAGCCGAAGGGAAACTCGTACTCGATGTCGTACGCCGCCTTGGCGTAGTGGGCCAGCTCCCCGGGGCCGTGCTCGTGCCAGCGGAGCTTGGCCGGCGTGAGACCGATCCCGTGGTGCCACGCCATGCGCCACTCCCGCCAGCGCTCAAACCATTCCAGGTCGCTGCCGGGGGTGACGAAGAACTGCATCTCCATCTGCTCGAACTCGCGGGTCCGGAAGATGAAGTTGCCGGGAGTGATCTCGTTCCTGAACGCCTTGCCGATCTGGGCGATCCCGAAGGGGACCTTCTGCCGCGAGCTGTTGAGGACGTTCAGATAATTGACGTAGATCCCCTGGGCCGTCTCCGGCCGCAGATAGACGACCGCCGCCTGATCCTCCACCGCCCCCATGAAAGTCTTGAACATCAGGTTGAAGTTGCGCGGCGCCGTCAGGTCGCAGGTGGAGTGCTGGCCCGGATGCTTGCTCGGCTTCTGGGGGCAGGCCGCCGTCTCCAGCTGGTCGGCGCGGAAGCGGGCCTTGCAGGTGCGGCAGTCAACCAGCGGGTCGCTGAACCCCGCCACATGGCCGGAAGCCTCCCAGACCTTGGCCGCCATCAGGATGGCGGCGTCGATCCCCTCGATGTCGTCGCGGTCATGCACCATCGCGCGCCACCAGCGCTCCTTGACGTTTTTCTTGAGCTCCACGCCGAGGGGGCCGTAGTCCCAGACCGAGCCCAGACCGCCGTAGATTTCGGAGGACTGGAAGACGAATCCGCGCCGCTTGCAGAGCGACACGAGCTTGTCCATCAGGGTGGTATCGGCCATGGGGTGGGTCGCTGGGGGTCGAAGGACGGGCCGCCCCGGTTGAGCGGCTGGCTGGGAGTAAAACTAGAGGATTCGGACGCAGGGGGGAAGCAAGGCGGCAAGGCGGCAAGGCGGCAAGGCGGCAAGGCGGCAACAAGATCGACGTACATGGGCCGCTGTCAATGACACAAATAACGGGGCTGCGCTCATCTTACGGACGCACCTGCCGTCCTGTCCCTTGCCGGCTTGCGGCCTAGACTTCGATGATCTGGTCCCGACGGGTCCCCACGCTCACGTAGCGGATCGGAGCTCCGGCGAGATCCTGCAGCCGGTCCAGGTAGGCCCGGGCCTGCGCCGGAAGGTCGGCCAGCCGGCGGGCCCCGCCGGTCGGCTTGTTCCACCCCGGCAGCGTCTCGTACACCGGCTGGATCCGTGAGAGCCGCTCCACATCCGACGGCATCTCTTCGCAGGAAGCGCCATCGAGGGTATAAGCGGTCCCCACCGGGATCTCGCTGAAGGCGTCGAGCACGTCGAGCTTGGTGACCGCGAGGCCGGTGAGGCCGTTGACCCGCACGGAGTACCGCACCACCGTCGCGTCGAACCAGCCGCAGCGCCGAGGCCGCCCGGTCACCGCCCCGAACTCGGCCCCGATCTCCCGCAGACGATCCCCGTCGGCCCCCAGGGCCTCGGTCGGCAGCGGCCCGTTCCCGACCCGCGTGGTGTACGCCTTGACGACCCCCAGCACACCGTCGATGGCCGTGGGACCGATGCCGGCCCCCGTCGAGGCGCCGCCGGCGGTGGTGTTGCTGCTGGTCACGAAGGGATAGGTGCCGTGATCCACGTCGAGCAGCGCCCCCTGCGCGCCCTCGAGCAACACCCGCTGCCCCCCCTTCAATGCCCGATGGATGAGGAGCCCGGCGTCGGTGGCAAGGGGGAGGAGCCGCGGCGCCAGCCGCCCCAACAATTCCAGATGTTCCTCAACACCGGCCCGCTCGGCCGAGCCCAGCATCGCGAGAACCCGGTTGGCGCGCTCGACCCGCTCGCGAATGAGGGCGGTCAGCCGGTCGCCATCGGCGAGGTCGCCCACGCGCACGCCGCGGCGGCCGTACTTGTCCTCGTAGGTCGGGCCGATCCCCCGCCCCGTAGTGCCGATGCGCTGGCTCGATTCGTTGGCCTGGTCGAGCAGCTTGTGATACGGGAGCACGAGATGCGCCCGGTCCGACACGAAGAGCCGGCCGATGGGATCGATCTGGCGGGCGCGGAGGCCGTCGACCTCGGTGAAGAAGGTCTCCGGATCGAGGACCACCCCGTTGCCGACGACGCAGGTTACTCGGGGATGCAGTATCCCCGAAGGGATCTGCTGGAGGATGAACTGTTCCTCTCCGATCACCACCGTATGCCCGGCGTTCGCACCCCCCTGGTAGCGGACCACCACGTCCGCCCGCTCGGCGAGCACGTCGACCAGCTTGCCCTTGCCTTCATCGCCCCATTGGGCGCCGACGACCACCACGCAATGATGCTTCGGATCGAACATCGTTCCCTGACCCCCAGCAAAAAGGCCCCTCGCGGAGCCCGTGAATCCTTGGGTGAAAGCTACTCCGGCGCCCCGGCCCGGTCAATCAGGCGGCGCTTCCGGGGGCGGGCTCCGGCTCGGCCAGCGCGGCCCGGGCCGTCTCGATCGTCACCAGCTCCTTCTCAACCAGCTCATCGAGGTGCTGGCTGAAGGTCTGCATCCCGTACTCTTCCCGTCCGCGGATCATCTCGCTCTTGATGTCATCGAGGCGGATCGGGTCACGCAGGATCTCCCGGATCCGCGGCGTGCATATCATCACCTCGACCGCCAGAACCCGGTCGGCGCCATCCTTCCGCGGCAGCAACCGCTGGGCGATGACCGCGCGGAGCGCCTCGGAGACCCGGACCCGGCCGATCTCCCGCTCTTCGGGGGGGAAGAGGGTGAGCAGACGCTTGACCGTCGCGGTCACATCGGCGGTCGGCATCACCGAGATCACCAGATGCCCCTCTTCGGCGCCCTTCAAGGCCAGGTCCATGATCTCGGTGTCGCGGATATCGCCGAGGACCAGTACGTCGGGATCCTGCCGCAGCGCCGCCCGCAGACCGACCGCGAAGGATTCAGTATCGACACCGACCTCGCGCTGGGTCACCGAGCAGTTGATGTCCCGGTGCAGGTATTCGATCGGGCTCTCGAGGGTAACGATGTGCTTCTGCAGGGTCTGGTTGATGTGGTGCACTATCGCCGCGACGGTCGAGGTCTTGCCGCTCCCGGTGACCCCGGTCACCAGGATCAGCCCCCGGTCGGACTCCGACAACCGCCGTACGATATCGGGCAATCCCAGCGCCTCGAAGGCCGGCAGGGCAAAGGGGATGACCCGCATGACGACCATGAAGGAGGAGCGCTGGCGCAGGATGTTGACCCGGAACCGGCCGACGCCGGGCATGCCCCAGGAACAGTCGTAGTCCCGCAGTTCATCGAGGGCGTTCCGCTCCGCCTCGCCGGGGATGAGCTTCAACGCGATGCTCCGCGTCTGGGCCGGGGTGAGGCGCTGCTTGGTGAGCGGCACCAGCTTTCCGGCGATGCGGGCCCGCACCACATCCCCCGCCTTGATGTGCAGGTCGGAGGCACCGCGCTCGACGGCGGCCTTGATGATCTTCTCGATTCCGGTGCCCTGCGTTGGGTCGGTCATCCGTTCCTCGCGGCCGCTCGAGGCGGCAGGAAACCCATTCGATCCTTCACGTCCCGCAATGTCCCGGCGGCCCGGCTCCGCGCCACCGCGGCCCCCTCGGCGAGGACCCGGTCGACCCGCTCGGGCTCGGCGTGCAGCGCTGCGGCCCGCTCACGGATCGGCGCCAGCGTTGCCGCCATGTTCTCCGCCAGCACCTTCTTGCAGTCCATGCAGCCCCACTTGGCGCCGCGGCAGTTGACCGCGACCTCCGCCACCGTGTCGGGCGGCGAGAAGTGCTTGTGCAACGAGTACACATTGCAGATGTCGGGATTCCCGGGATCGTGCCTCGTCACCCGGGCGGGATCGGTCACCGCCATCCGGACCTTCTGCCAGATCTCTTCCGGCGTGTCCAGCAACGCCACCGTGTTGCCGAGGCTCTTCGACATCTTGGCCTGGCCATCGAGCCCGAGGATCCGCCGGGCCCCGCCGAGGATCGGCTCCGGCTCGGGAAAGAGGGCCGTCCCGCCGCCGAAGTGAGCATTCCACCGGCGGCAGATCTCACGGGTGAGCTCGAGGTGCTGGACCTGGTCCTCCCCCACCGGCACCAGGTCGGCGCGATAGAGGAGGACGTCGGCTGCCATCAGGACCGGATAAATGAGCAGCCCCGCCGGTACGCTTTCGAGCCGCTCAGCCTTATCCTTGAACTGGGTCATCCGTTCAAGCTCACCGAGCGGCGCAATCGTCGTCAGCAGCCATTGCAGCTCGGTGTGTTCCGGGACGTGCGACTGCACGAAGAGGACTGCCTTGGCCGGATCAATCCCGGCGGCGAGGAGGCCGAGCGCCATCTCGCGAGTGCGGCGCGCCAGCGTGGCGGCGTCATACTTGGCGGTGATGGCGTGCAGGTCCACCACGCAGAATAGGCACTCGTAGCGCTCCTGCAGTTCGACCCAGTTCTTCACCGCACCGAGCCAGTTGCCGATGTGCAGTTCGCCCGAAGGCTGGATCCCCGAGAAGACGCGCGGCATCGGGGCAACATAGCGCGCCACTGCCGGAGCCGCAAGATGTTATCCCATCAGCACTTAGTCGGCCTCGCCAGAACCGCGGCCCAAGCCGGCGCCCGTTACCTCGCCGCGGTGGAGCGTCCCGACGCCGCGGCGTGGGAACGAAAGTCCCCGCGCGACTTCGTGACAGCGGCCGACCGCACGGCGGAAGCGATCATCGCCGAGGTTCTGCTCGCTGCGGAGCCGGGGAGCGCCATCCTCGGCGAGGAGCTTTCACCCACGGCGATGACCGACGGGCTCACCTGGATCGTTGATCCGTTGGACGGGACCACCAACTTCCTGCACGGCTTCGCCGCGTGGGGGGTGTCGATCGGAGTTGCCATCGACGGAGAGCTGGTCGGCGGCGTGGTCCACGATGTCCCGCGTGACGTGGTCTATCACGCCGCCCACGGAGCCGGCGCCTGGCGGGGAGAGGAACGGATCTCCGTCTCGGCCATTCGGGATCCAGGTCTCGCGCTGATCGGCACCGGGTTCCCCTTCAAGGAGATGGCGGACGCCGATCGATACCTGGCGCAGTTCCGGAAGGTGATGGCGGCCACCAGCGGAATCCGCCGCCCCGGCGCCGCCTCGCTCGACCTCGCCGGCGTGGCGATGGGAGCGTTCGACGGGTTCTGGGAGCTGATGCTCGCCCCTTGGGATGTCGCCGCCGGGATCGTGCTGATCCGGGAAGCGGGGGGCCGAGTGACCAGCCTCGACGGCACCGAGCCGGGACTCCGGCCGAGCGGGATCGTGGCGGGGAACCCGTGGATACATCAATGGCTGATCGACACCTTGCGGGATTGATCCGGGTCGGTGGCCTCGTGGCCCTCGCCCTTGCCGGCGCGAGCGAGGCCATGGCACAGGCCCCGCCCGTGGTCGCCGCGCTGGAGCAGTTTCGCGACTCGCTGACCACGGCGACAGATACCAGCGGACTCCGCCGCCTCGATCAAACCCTCGGGCGCATCCACGACACCTCCAGCATCCTCCTGATCCGTCGGGGCCTGGTCGCGCTCCGCCTCGGCACCATCTGGGACCTCAGCCACGCCAAGGAGCTCTGCCGAAAGGCCACGGATCAGGCGCCCCAGCTCCCCTACCCCTGGTTCTGCCTGGGTCTGGCGGATGAAGGCTACGGAAAGGCGACCGCGGCCAATCCGCTCAACTTGACATTGACTCCGGGACAAGGGGACATCCGCCGCGCCGCCGACCACTATCTCGCGGCCTTGCAGCGCGACCCCGGACTTCTCCCAGCCGCCACTGCCCTCGGGATGCTCGTGGTTGAATGGCGTGGGGTCGAGCGTCAACGGCAGGCACTCACCGCCTTGCGAAATGCCGTCCCGCTCACGGCCGCCACGCCGAGTTATCAGCTCCTGTTGCTGCTCCGTGGGCGACTGGAGCGGCTCGCCGATGCCCCCGACTCCGCCATGGCGGCCTTCCGCGCCTACGCATTCGCCGGAGGGGACAGCGCCCTGGCCCTGCTGGAGGAGGCGCGTACCGAGCTCGCGCGGGGCGCGGACGACGGCGATTCCCTCTATGACGCGGGGGCCGCGCTCGACGATTCCGCCACGACGGCGGGCTACCGGTGGGATCTCCGACTCATCGCCTCCGACAGCCTGCTCCGCTCCTTCGACGCGGCGCGCGGGATCGCACGAGCTGCCTGGCTCCGCGGGTTCTGGTCGGGTCGTGATTTGGTGGAGCTGCGGAGTTCCGGCACCCGGCTGCGGGACCACTACCGCCGCCTGCTCTATGCCCAGCAGCATTTCGTGCGGGGGAACACCCGACGGTCAATATCGTTCTGCGAGCCGCACTGGTTGTACGACTCGAACATCCCGGAGCTCGACGACCGCGGGATCATCTACGTGCGCCACGGCGACCCCGAGATCCGCGTGACGACCCCGGTCCCATCGGCCCAACCGGGTGAGTCGTGGCGCTACCTCCTTCCCGGCGCCGACACCGTGGTACTCCACTTCATCGACCTGCACACCGCCGGCGATTTCGAGCTTGTTCCCTCCGTCTTCGACCTTGCGCTGGGGCCCGATTGTCGGGCAGCAGTGGCCGAGACGACCTTCCTGCTCCAGGTCCGAACCTCGATCTTGCCGGACGAATACTCCCGCTGGCTCGCCGGGACCGACATGCTGCGCGGCAAGATCCAACGGTTCGAACGAGAACACGGAACCGACCAGGTAGCGCGCGCGGTCAGCACCGATACCGACCCGCTCCGCTTTGCCCGGGAACTCCGCGCCCAGTCCCGTGCAACGGTGATGGGCGCCCACGAGGGGCGTCCGCTGGTGCACGTCGCGATAGCGGTCCGGGTCCCCGACTCGCTGGCCGCGATCCTGCGCCTGCCACCCACTGTGCACGTCGCGGTGGTCCACCGCGGGCTCACGGCCGAAGGATGGGACGTGACGCCTGCCAGCCTCCGGACGATCCGTACCGATGGCGGCTGGTGGTGGCTCGGCGTCGTCACGCTTGCGACCGATCCCGGTCCGATCCAGCTCCGGGCCGCCTGGAGCGCCGGCGATAGTACGGGAGTCAACCTGGGATGGGACAGCCTGACCGTTGACGCACCGGATACCAGCGGTCCAAGCTTGAGCCCGCTGATCGTGGCGGGGGACCGATACGCCGTCCCCTGGATCACCCCCGCCGGCGACACCGCATTCTTCTCACCCTTCCCCGAAGTCGAACGCGCCGACCCGGTGGAGCTCTACGCCTCGCTGGCCGGGGCCCTGTCGGGGGCCGGCTACACCGCGAGCCTCACCGTCGCTCCCGCGGGGCGCTCGCTCTGGGCCAGACTCTTCGGAGGAAAGGCGGCAGGGATCGCACTCAGCTGGACTGGAACGACGACAGCCGCCGCGACCGTGATCCGACGGACGCTCGGGATCGGCGCGCTGGCGCCGGGTAACTATGTGCTGCGACTGGACGTGAAGCTGAGAGGAACGACGTTGCGGCGGGAGACGACGCTCACGATCCACTGACCGTCAAGTGAGTATCCGGGGACCGTTCTCGGTGATGGCGACGGTGTGCTCGAAGTGGGCCGAAAGACTGCCGTCCTCGGTGACGACGGTCCACTTGTCATCCAGTGTACGGGTCTCGGGATCTCCCATCGTGATCATCGGTTCGATGGCGATGGTCATCCCGACCGCCAGGCGCGGCCCACGCTTGGGGCGCCCGTGGTTCGGCACCTGCGGTTCCTCGTGGAAGGTCCGCCCGATCCCGTGGCCCACCAGTTCGCGGACCACGCCGAAGCCGCTCGCTTCGGCGACCGTCTGCACCGCGTGACCGATATCACCCACGTGGTTGCCCGGCAACGCCTGCTGGATCCCGACGCGCAGGCATTCCTGGGTCACGTCGAGGAGCCGGATGGCCGCGGGCGCGATCTCTCCGACGGGGATCGTCGTGGCCGAATCGCCGTGCAGTCCCTCAAGCTTGACGCCCACGTCCACGCTCAGAATGCTCCCCTCAACCAGCACCCGCTTTTTCGACGGGATGCCGTGGACGATCTCCTCATTGATCGAGGTGCAGAGGGTGCGGGGAAAACCGTAGAGACCCTTGAACGAGGGGGTGGCCCCTTCGTGGCTCCGGATGAAGGCCTCGGCCAGGTCGTCGAGTTCCGCGGTGGAGATCCCGGGGCGGACGTGGCGGCGGACGAGCTCCAGGGTATCGTGGACGATGCGGCCGGCCCGGGCCATCGACTCGATCTCGCGAGGGGACTTAAGCGTGATCACGGCATCAACACCCAAGAACGGCCCGGACCCGTGCTGTCACGGCCTCGACCGTGCCGGCGGCGGGAATGACCTCGACCGGCCCACGGGCGCGGTACCAGGCGAGGACGGGGGCGGTCTGTTCGCGATACGCCTGGAGCCGGGTGGCGACCGCCCGAGCCTCGTCATCGGCGCGGTGCTCCAGCCCGCGGCGCCGTTCAATGCGGGCGAGGATCTCCGCATCGGGCACATCGAAGAAGAGCACTCGATCCATCTGCCGGCCCTGCTCCGTCAGCAGGGTGGCGACCCCCTCGGCCTGGGGAATGGTGCGGACCACGCCATCGAAGATGACGCCCTTGGACGCGGCGGGCTTGGCCAGCTCCTCGCGGACCACACCGAGGATCAGGTCATCGCTCACCAGATGACCCGCCTCCATCACCGCCCCGGCCTGCCGGCCGAGGGGAGTGCCGCGCTTGACCGCATCGCGGAGGAGATCCCCGGTGGCGAACTTGGGCAGGCCAAGCCGCGCCGCGAGCAGCGCGCCCTGAGTGCCCTTGCCGGCGCCGGGAGGTCCGAGGAGGAGGAGGTCCATGTCGGTTGAGATCCTCATAGGTGAGTGGTGAGCGGTAAGCAGTGAGCGGGAGACCATCGGAGAACACCCCGTCGATCGTCCCGCTCACCGCTCACGGCTCACCGCTCACGCCGTTCACATATACCGCTGCTGCCGGCCCCGGAACCGCACCCGCCCCTTCATCATCAGGCTGTCGTACTTCCGGAGCTGGCGGTGCTGTTCCACCTGGCGGATCGTATCGAGCAGGGTGCCGACCACGATCAGCACCGAGGTGCCGCCGAACTGGGCCTGGACACCGAGCTTGGTACTCAGGAAATACGGCACCAGGCCGACGATGGCAAGGAAGACCGCGCCCCAGAGGGTGACCCGGGCGAGGATGGTGTCAATGTAGTCGGCGGTGCTGGCCCCCGGCTTCACGCCGGGGACGAAGGCGCCCTGCTTCTTCAGGTTTTCCGCGATGTCGACCGTCGGAAAGACGATGGACGTGTAGAAGTACGCGAAGACGATGACCATCACCGTGAAGAGGACCGTGTAGGGCCAGTCGCCGGGGGTGAAGATGCCGGCGAGGTCCTGCAGCCACGGGGTGCGGACGAAGCTCGCGAGCGTGCCCGGGACGATGATGATCGTCTGGGCGAAGATGATCGGCATCACGCTGGCGGTGAGCAACTGGACGGGGATAAAGCTCTTCTTCCCCTCCTGGATCCGGCCCCGCCCCATCACCTTCCGCGGCACGTTGATGGGGATACGGCGGGAGGCGATTGTCATGGCGGTCGTTGCGGCCATCGCCACCATCAGGCCGAGGATCCAGAACACCATCGGCGGCAGGCCGACGACGCCGGTGCGGACGTAGTTCACCATCTGCACGGTGCCCGGCCAGAGCCGCTCGAGAATGGAGAACGTGATGAGGAGGCTCATCCCGTTTCCGATGCCGCGTTCGGTGATCTGCTCACCCAGCCACATCACGAAGATGGAACCGGTGGTCAGGACGACGACGGTGGTACCCAGAAATCCGAGGCCGGGCTGGGCCACGGCGCCGGGGATCTGCTGCTCGACGAAGAGGCCAAAGGTGTAAGCCTGGGCCAGGGAGATCAGGACCGTGACGTAGCGGGTCCACTGCGTGATCTTCTTCCGGCCCTCTTCGTCCTGCTGCATCTTGGCGACGGTCGGCACCATGCCGCCGGCGAGTTGCATGATGATGCTGGCGGAGATGTACGGCATGATGCCGAGTGCGAAGACCGTCGCGCGCGACAGACCGCCGCCCAGGGTGTCGTAGAGCCCGAAGAAGCCCTTGGCGGCGGAATTGTTGATGAAATCGCTCAACGCCTGGACGTTGACGCCCGGCGTCGCGATATGGGCGCCGACACGATAGATCAGCAGCGCGAGGATGGTGAAGCCGAGCTTGCGCTTCAGCTCGTCATCCATCCCGAAACCCGGCAAGCGGGGAGCGGTCACGCCCTACTCCTCGACGCGGCCGCCGGCGGCCTCGATCTTGGCGCGGGCGGCGGCGGAAGCGCGCACCCCGCGAAGGGTGAATGCGCGGGTGACCTCGCCGGTGGCGAGGATCTTGACCGGATCGGCGATCTTGGCGATCAGCCCGGCGGTGTGCAGCGTCTCCGGATTCACCTCGGCCACGGTCACCTTGGCGAGATCCTTCAGGTTGACCGCCTGCGCCGCGATCCGGAACGGATTGGTGAAGCCGCGCTTCGGCATCCGCCGGAACATCGGCATCTGCCCGCCCTCGAACCCGGGATTGACGGTCTTGCCGGCGCGGGCCTTCTGGCCTTTGTGGCCCTTGCCCGACGTCTTGCCGAGGCCGGAGCCGATGCCACGCCCGACGCGCTTGCGATATTGGGTCGAGCCCTTGGCCGGGTGCAGCGAGCTGAGCGTCACCTTGGCCGGGGCCTTCGTCTTGGCGGTCATCTTACTTCTCCTTGGCCGGCGACACGTCGACGAGGTGCCGGACCTTGAACAGCATCCCCCGGATCGACGGGTTGTCCGCGACGACAACGGTCTGCTGGTGGTGCCTGAGTCCCAGCGCCGCGAGGGTGCGCCGGTAGGTATCGGCGTGCCCGATCGACGAGCGGATCTGCTTCACCTGGAGGCCGTGCTTGCTCGGCTTCGCCGGGAGCTTGGCCTGGTGGAACTTGGGGCCTTGACGGCCCACCGCGGGATTGCGTCCCATGTCATCCCTCCTGACGGCCGTGGAACGGGATCTGATCCAGCTCCACGCCGCGCTCCCGCGCCACCTGGCGGGCGGTCACGAGATGGCCGAGGCCGTCCATCGTGGCGCGCACCATATTGTGCGGATTGTTCGACCCCAGGCTCTTGGTGAGGATGTCGGTGATCCCGACGCACTCCAGCACCGCGCGCACCGGCCCGCCGGCGATGACGCCGGTGCCGCTGGCGGCCGGCTTCAGGAGCACCCGCCCGGCGCCGTGCTCGCCGATGATCTCGTGGGGGATCGTCGTGCCGACCCGTGGGATCTCGATCATCGCGCGGCGGGCGGCATCGACGGCCTTCCGGACCGCCTCGGAGACTTCGTTGGCCTTGCCGGTGGCGACGCCGACCTTGCCCTTGCCGTCGCCGACGGCGACGAGGGCGTTGAACGAGAACCGCCGGCCGCCCTTGACCACCTTGGCGACGCGATTGATGGCGACGACCTTCTCGACGAACTCGCTCTCGCGCTCATCCCGGTTG
>JBIOIC010000043.1:0-12017 GCA_044449625.1 Gemmatimonadales bacterium
ATCCCCGCCACCACCGGGAAGACGGTGTTTGCGTCCCCGCCGGAGAGGAAGAGCGCCTTGTAGAAGAGCACCGTCTCGAACCCTTCGCGATAGACCGCGAGGAACGCCACCGAGGCGAGTGCCAGCGCCGAACCGCCGGTGACGGCATCCTGTACCTTGGCCTTCACGAAGCGATTCCACTTGACCACTTCCATCTTGGACAGCAGCCAATAGCTCACATAGAAGAGCACCCCGGCGGCCACGACCATCGTGCCCCCCTCGAGCGCCTCCCGCTTGGCGGAGCTGATCTGGAAGATCGTCTCCAGCGCCACGGCGGTGAGCAGGCTCGCCGCGATCGCGGCGGCGACGCCGATGTGGATATCGCGGCGGCGGTGCTGGGCTCCCGTCTTCATCAGGAAGGCGAGCAGCGCCCCGACGATCAGGATCGCCTCGAGCCCTTCCCGCAGCAGCAGCGCGAGCGATTGCACGAAGAGATTGGCCGCCGAAGGCCGGTCTGCCACGGCGCGTTCCGCCTTCTCAAGATCGGCCAGCAGATCGGTGTGTAGCTGCTCCAGCTCCGCCCCGGTGGCCCCGCCCGCGGCGCGGGTGCGGAAGGCCGCGAACGCCGACTCAAGGCCATCGGCCAGGGGGCCGTCCTTGGCCCGCACCGCCCCTTCAACCTGCTCGAAGGTCATGTAGGCATCGAAGGCGGCGCCGCTCGCATCGGCGGCCTTCGACGCCGCCGCGAGTTCGAGGACCCGGGAGAGCTGTCCGCGTACCCGGTCGAAGACCGGAGCCGCAACGAGTCCACTGGTCTGTGCCGTCCCGGCCCGCCGGACTGCCGCTACCCGCGCGGCGACGACGAGATCGGTGGGGTCGGAGCCGGGTGTGAGCGCCTGCGCGATGGCACGGTCACTCTCGGTCGCCGTGGCGCTGAAGCCGCCGAGCGCCGCGGGGACTTGGCCGGCGGGGGCCGGGAGGCGGAGCGTCGAGGCATACACCGCGACCGCCCACCGATCCGCCGGCGACAATTGCGCCTCGAAGGCCGGCATCGCGGTGCCGGCGACGCCGAGGGAGATACGACGGTAGAAATCGAGGGGAGAGCGGTCGGTCAGGCCCGCGAGTGCGGTGAGATCGGCCGGCCTGGGCGAGAGCGCTACGCCAGCCGGCCCATCGCCCCGTCCGGCGGTCCCGTGACAACTGGCGCAGGATTGGCGGAAGACCTCGACCCCGCGCGCGAGCGACGGCGGTGCGGCGGGGATTTCATCGAGCGAGACCCCGAACTTCCGCGAGAGCTGAAGCCCGAGGTTCCGGGCACGCACATCGAGGGAGTCGGGGGGCGCGGAACGGTCAAGCAACCGGAGGAGGGAATCGAGCGCGCTCACCGCCTCCCGCCCGCCATCCGCCGGCAGGAGGCCCGCCGTCCGCCGCGCTTCAGTCAGAAAAAGCCGAGCCTCGGCCACTTCACCCGGCGCAACGAGTTTAGTGTCGGTGAATCCGCCGCGATATTCCTGCGCGGCGAGCACCGCACTCGCAGCCACCCGGCGGACAGTCGCGGTGGTGTCGTCGAGCGGTGTGGCCCGGACCGCGGGGGCCCAGGCCAAGGCGAACGGAATGCAGAGCGCGATTGCGCGCTTGAGAAGCATTTTCAGCCAATTTCAGTAGCGGACACACCAAAGTAGAGTCCAGCACTAGGAATTGGAAGGACTGGCTATTTGGTCCCCACCACCGCGACGGCGCCGGCGGTCACATCGGAGTGGCTGAGGGAGAGTTCGATGACCAGCGGCCCCCGCTCCCGGTCCAGCTCGGCGGCCAAGCCGTGGAGCTGGATCGAGGGCCGGCCCTGTACGCTGCGGAGCACTTCGAGATCGTGCCAGCCGACGCCACGCGCGCCGGGAATCGACTGCAGCGCTTTGTAGACCGCCTCCTTGGCGGCAATACGCGCCGCGATGTGGCGAGCGGGATCGGGCTGAGCCAGCACGAACTCCCGTTCGGCCGGGGTCAACAGCTTGGTGAGCGCCTGCTCCTCCCGGCGCACCAGCATCTCCCGCACCCGGGCAATGTCCATCAGGTCGATCCCCACACCGATCACATTCATCGTTCGACCTGTCCCCACCAGTACTGGGCCGCGGGGCGGAGCGCTCCGGGCACCGGGAGATAGCCGCCCAGCACGAGTCCCGCGTACAGTGCCCCCGCGACCACGATGCCCGCCGCCACCCGGCGCGGCCAGCGGGCCGAATGCCAACGGCGCAGTCGGACCGCCTCGGGCAACCAGGCCTCCTCTTCCATCGCCGCCGCGGCTTCGAGGGCGAACCACCCCTCCTCCAGTCCACGGGCCGCCTGGATCAATTCCGTCATCCATCCATCCCCGGTGAACGAGCGATTGAGCTGCTCGAGGGCGATCGCCAGCGGCGCTCCCGCGCCGGATAACCGCAGGGCGATGCCGGCGGCTTCGGCATCGGTGACCCGAAGCCGTTCCAGCCGACGGACGGGAAAGAGGGACTCCGCCGCGGCGCGCACCAATGCGGCATCGATCCGGCTGCGGACCAGCACAGCCGCGCGATCCGCGAAATCGTTCCACAGCGCCCGCCAGGCCGCGGGGCCCATCCGTTCCGCCGCCAGCCGGGCATTGCCCTCGGCGAGCGCCTGGCGCGCCGAGCCGGCGCGTTCAAAGAGCGCGGTCACGAGTTCGAGGCGGAGCTTGGCGAGGTGCGGGAGCGGTGCCGGTGGCGGGCCGGGCGGCGCCCCCGGAGGCGTCACCAGGCGACCGAGTGCGGGGCCGAGTTCGGGCAGGGTGAGACGCGACGCGCCGACGCCGCTCACATTACCTCCCACGCGGGACGCTCACCATCGAGTTCATCGAGGGCGAGCGCGGCGGGCCGACCGCGCGCCTGCTGATAGCGGGCGACGAACTCCGCCAGCGCGTCGGCCGAGAATGCGATACGCGCGATCCCGCTTGCGGCGATGGCGCGCTCGATGGCGTCGGGGCGGCCTTCAATCTCCACCAGAATATCCATTCGCGGATACCACTCCAGGCGCACCATGGCGCCGGCAAGATCGTGCTGCTCAATCCATCGGTCGATGGCGTGGACCACCCGGTAACCCAGCGCCTCAAGGAGCACGCCGGGATCAGCGTCACCCCCAAGGGGAAGCTCGAGCTCACGCCGCACCTTGTACCCCTCGGGCGAGCGCCGGGTGGGACCCTTCCAGGTGAGTTCCGAGTGGCCGCCTCCGGCCAGCAAACCCGATATATCGCGCAGGACCCTGGCCCTGAGGACCTCATCCCGGGCCGCGAGTTCACCGCCGCGATCATAGCGGCGGTCGTGCATCATCCCGCGCCAGACGAGCGAGGCCCCGGCGGCTCCGAGCGCGGCCCGAAGCGCCGACGGATCGGGAACCACGGCCTTCAGTTCGAGTTCGTCGCCGGACACAGGATCGTCTCAATCACGCGGGCCGTATCCGAGAAATCGGCAAATGCGGCGACCGCGCCCGCCGCGTCGAGGTCAGCCACGGCATAGCTCCCCGTTGCCACCCCGATGGCGCGCGCCCCGATGCCGCGGCCGCAGGTCACGTCCGCCGGCGTATCACCGAGGATTACGACCGCCTCTCCGCTCGGTGCAGATCCGAACCAGGACCGCGCCCGCTCGGCCGCGATGGCGGGCAGATCGGGCCGATGGCCGGAATCGGAACCGTACGCGCCAACGGCAAACCGGCGCGGATCGAGACCCCCGCTCTTGAGCTTGAGACCGGCTCCGCGAATGACATTTCCGGTGAGGAGGCCCAGCAGCACGCCACTCTCCCGTTCCAGCTGATCCAGGAGCTCCGGCACGCCGGGAAGGAGCGTCGTCCCGCCATTCGGAGCGGCCAGCTCTTCCTCCAGATAGGCGAGATACCGATCACACAGGCGTTCCACGAGCGCGGGCGTGCCCGGGGCGGAATGACCGGCGGCTTCGAGGAGCTCCAGCACGATCTGCGGATCGGTCTTGCCGTCGAAGCGGACCCCGTTCACTTCCGGACCCGCATCGATCTCAGTGTGCAGGGCGCGCAGAATGGCTCGCCGTCCCGCGCCCGCGGTCCGGAGAATGGTCCCATCGATGTCGAAGAGGACGAGGACCCGCTTCACCACGCGGGCCTCACCGGCACGACCGGGCGCCGGGCGATGACGAAGATGTCGCGCAGGAAGGCGGCGCGGGTGCCGGGCCCCCAGGGCTCGACCACGAAACCGCCGCACGAGAGCGTGGAGTGTACCAGCTTCCCCTCGGCGCCCAGCAGGGCGACGTGGGTGACGGCGCGTCCGTTCTCCGAGAAGAAGAGGAGATCCCCCCGGCGGACATCCTGAAGGGCGATCTCATCTCCAATTTCCGCCTGCAGGAACGAATCCCGCGGCAAGGCGAGCCCGCGGGCGGCAAAGGCCGTCTGCATCAACCCGGAGCAGTCGACCCCCCACGGGGTGAGTCCGCCCCATTGGTACGGGGCGCCACCGAAGAAGCGGAGGAGCCACTTGTCGACCGGCATGGCGCGCGCGCCGACGCCGATCACGGTGGCCGCCGCGACCCGCCCCGCAATCAAGTGCCCCATCGCGCCATCCGGCAGTTCGATGCCGTTCCGGCCGATGCGGACCCGCCCGCCGAGGGGAAGCCGGACCAGCCGTTCACCGACCTCGACGACTGCGCCCTCACTCCATCCATCGGCGGCTGCGGCCCACGCTTCGGCGGCAGCGTCATCCAGCAGGCGGGTGTACCCGGTGTGGAGCCATCCTTCATAGCCATCGAGCGCGCAGTGGACCCGGCGCCAGTCGCCCCGATCCTCCAGTACCAGCGCAAGGCGGCCGAGCAGGAGTTGGGTCACCTGCTCGGCGCGGATGGCGGGTTCCCGAAGGACCGGGGCGATGGGGGCGGTAGCGACGACACTCGACATGGCGGTTCTAAGGTAACCGCGGGGGCCGTTATTGTGCCGCCCCTACGTGGCTGCCCCCTCTCGCAGCTTCTTCTGGCACTCGGCGCACCGGTCGATTCCCTTGAAATGGCAGATGAGACAGACGAAGGTGCCGCAGCCGGCGCAGGGGTAGCCTTCCGACGCCCGCTCCTCGTTGCCACAAGCGCGGCAGCGCATCGAGTCGTGTTCCTTGAGTTCCGGCATGCCGTCCTCCTGCGGGTCAGATGGTGATCGCGTACCGTTTGATCTTGTTGATGAGCGTCGCGCGGGAGATGCCCAGCTCCTCCGACGTGCGGGTCCGGTTCCCGGCGTAATGGCGCAGGGTGCGCTCAATGTGCTGGCGCTCCAGATCGTTGAGACTGAGCGGGGCGTGACGGCGCTCGCCGGCCGCCGTGCCCCGGCCCTTGAAGTCCCCCGGCAGATGCTCGATGCCGACGGCCACCTGGCCGCGGCCGAGGATGAGCGCCCGTTCCAGCACGTTGCGCATCTCGCGGACGTTGCCGGGCCACGGGTGCGCCAGCAGGCGTTCGAGCGCATCCGGCGCGATCAGGCTCGGGCCGCCGGGCACCTGGCCCCGCAGGTCCTGAAAGAGCCGGGTGATGAGGGCGAGCCGGTCCTCGCGCGAGCGCGAGCGGAGCGGAGGCAGTTCCAGCGGCATCACGTTGAGGCGGTAAAAGAGATCCTCGCGAAACCGGCCCGCGGCCACGTCGCCCGGAAGGTCGCGGTTGGTCGCCGCGATGAGCCGGACGTCGACCGTGATTTCGCGGGTGCCGCCCAGGCGCCGGAAGGTCTTGGTCTCCAGCACCTTGAGGAGTTTGGGCTGAAGTTCGATGGCGAGATCGCCGATCTCGTCCAGGAAGATCGTCCCCCGGTCCGCGATCTCGAAGAGCCCCTGCTTGCGGTCCTTGGCGTCGGTGAAGGCGCCCTTTTCGTGGCCGAAGAGCTCGGAGTCGAGAAAGGTGGCCGAGAGCCCGGCGCAGTTGACCTCGACGAAAGGCGCCTTGGCCCGCGGGCTCAGGTTGTGGATCATCCGCGCCACCCACCCCTTGCCGGTCCCGCTCTCCCCCACCAGGAGCACCGTGGTCCGGTCGCTCTGCGCCAGCAATCCCACCTGCCGGGCAAAATCCTGCATCCCCGACGACTGGCCCAGCGAGTCGAGTCCTTCGCCCTGCACCACGCTTGCGAGCAGGAGTTCGTTGACCCGCCGGAGACGGACCTTGTCCGCCACCTTGGCCGTGGCGGCGACGAGGTGCGGCATGTCCACCGGCTTGGTGAGGAAGTTCTCCGCTCCCAGCTGCATGGCCTTGACGGCGGTGGAGATGTCGGTGTTGCCGGTGAGGAGGATGACCGCGGCGCCCTTCTCGCGGAGCCGTTCGAGCACTTCGAGACCGTCCATCCCCGGAAGCTGGAGATCGAGGACGACGACGTCGGGACGGAGCCGGTCGAAGGTCTCCAACCCCGCCTCCCCGGTGAGATCGCGCCCGACTTCGTAGCCGAGGTGTTCAAAATAATTCCCGATCGCCCGGAGGATCTCGGCGTCGTCATCGATCAGCAGAACGGTATCGGCCATGGAATTACCTCGGTGCTGCGGCGGTGCCGCGGGGGAGCTCGAACCAGAATCGGGCGCCGCCTTCCGGGCGGTTCTGCGCCCGGATCTCGCCGCCGTGAGCCCGGATGATGCCGTGGGAGATCGAGAGCCCGAGGCCGGTGCCCTCCCCCACGCTTTTCGTGGTAAAGAACGGTTCGAAGATGCGCGGCATCAGCTCCGGAGCGAGCCCGGGACCGTTGTCGGACACCTCGCAGCAGACCACCTGCGCGTCGGCCCAGGTCCGGAGCACCCCGCGCGGCGGCGCGGCGGCGGTCATCGCGTGCTCTGCGTTGATCACGAGATTGACGATCACCTGCAGCACCTGATCGGCATCGGCGCTTACCGGCGGGAGATCGGCCGCGAGTTCGATGGTCCAGGCCTGCCGCCGCAGACCGGGGCGATCCGCGGCGGCACGCACCAGCGCGTTCAGGTCGGTGTCGCGGCGCAGCAGCGGGCGCTGCCGCGCGAAGACCAGGAGATCCTGGACGATCCGCGCCGCCCGCTCCGCCTCGGCACGGATCGAGCGCAGCACATGGTCGGTGCCCTCGTCACCCGATCCTTCGAGGATGAGCGCCTGCGCCAGCGCCGCGATCCCGGCCAGCGGGTTATTGAGCTCATGGGCCACGCCGGACACCAGGAGTCCGAGGGCCGCCATCTTCTCGGCGTGGCCCACCCGCTCGCGGAGCTGGATCTCTTCGGTCACGTCGCGGGCGAGGACGAGCACCGTCGCGACACCGCCCCGTTCTTCCACCGGCACCGCGGCGGCCTGCGCCTCGCGCATCCCCCCGTCTCCCCGCGGCACATGAAAGATGAAGTCGCGCCGCTCCCCCCGGAAGCTCGCGGCAAGCTGGGCCGTCACATGCTCGCGCTCGGCCGGCACGACGGAATCAAGCAGGGTGCCGTTCCCGCCCGCGGCGCCGAGCAGCACCTGGCCGGCATCGTTGAGCGACTGGAAGCGCGCTTCCCGGTCGAGCGTCAGGATCGCGACCGGCGCCGCGCGGAACAGGGCGCGGTAGCGTGCCTCGGTGCGGACCACCTCGGTGACGTCGTCGAGCGCCGCGACCGCCGAGCCGTCGGGCTGCGGCGCCACGGTAAGAACCAGGAGGCGGCCGCGGCTGCCGGGCAGCAGCAGCGTGATCGGCGTGCCGGTCGCGCGGGCCCGGCCGAGCGGATCGGCGCTTCCCGCCGGCCATTCCGGAGAGAGCATCCGCAGAGGAAGCCCCGGAAGCGCCGTCACGGCGACACCCGCGAGATCGGCGATCCAGCGATTGGCGCGCTGAATGCGCCCGGCCGAGTCGACCACGGCAAGGCCGCTTGGCGCGGCGTCAAAGACCGCCTGCCACTCTTCCTTGGCCCGGCTGACCCGGTCGAGGAGCCGGCTCTTGCCGATGGCGAGTGCGGCTTGGTCGGCAAAGGCGCCGGCGATCTGACGCTCCGCCTCGCCCCAGTGATGGGGCTGGTCGTGCATGAAGGCGAGCACGCCGATCGTATCGCCGGCGTAGACCAGCGGCAGCGCCGCGAGGGAGACGAACCCCTCCGCCTCCGCCACCTCCACGAGCGGAGAGCCCGGCAAGTTCGGCGCGTCCTCCATGAACAGCGGTGTGCCGGCCAGGAGGTGCGGCGTGGCCGGCAGAGTGTGGAAGAGCTCCGTCACGGCGTTGACGTAACGCTCGGAGACACCGATGGCGACGGGACAATCCATCCGCCCGGTGGCGGGATCGATCAGCAGGATGCCGCAGCGTTCGGCGCCAAAGACATGCATCCCCTGGGTCGCGACGAACTCCATTGTCCGCTGGGCGCCTTCGGCGCTGGCCAAGATGTGGGCCACGCGGCCAAGGGCATCGAGCTGGTCGAGGCGCCGCCGCAGGCCGGTCTCCAGCATCCGGCTGCTCGCGAGCGAGGCCCGGGCCTCGCCCTGGACCGCCGCGGTCTCGGCCGCGACCCGGCTGATCTCCAGCGCGATCGCTCCGTGGGCGGCGATCGCTTCCAGCAGCCGGAGCGATTCGGCTGTGTAGGCGCCGACGCGGTAGGCCTGCGCCGAAATGACCCCGACCAGCCGGTCACCACCCAGGAGCGGCGCGTGCAGCGCCGACCCCGACCGGCGTTCGTCGCCAAAGGTGTGACCCGCCCGCTGGATCGGGTGTTCCTCTCCGTGGACCAGGAACGACCGGCGGTGGCGGATCACCCAGCTGGTGGGGCCGTCGCCCAGCGGCGATTCGACCGCGGGAAGGAGCTCGCCCCGGTCGTGGTGGGCCACGAAGCGGATCAGTTCATGGGGCTCGTCCCACAGCGCGAGGTAGAACGCGTCGGTCTCGATCAGGCGTTCGGTCTGACGCCGAAGCATGTCGTAGATGCGCTCGGGCGGCGCCAGTTCGGCCGTCGCCTGGGCAATCGCGGCGAGGACTTCGACCGGCAGGGCGACGCGGACCGGCGCGGTCACGTTTCTCCCGGGCCGGGGGGAACCATCACGCGGATCGCACCGGGGACGATGCTCACGGTAAACGGGGTCATCCCGCCGGTCTCGCCGTCGAGCTGCACCGGCCGGACCTCGGTCGTCTGCACCGCGACCTCCTGGCCGCGCAGATGGGTGACGTACGGCTCGAGGCCGCTTGGGGGCGCCTCCCGCAGGACGTCCCAGAACGCGCGGATGCTTTCCCGGATGCTGTCGGCCCGGACCGCCAGCACATCCAGCAGGCCGTCGTCGGGGGCGATCCCGCTCCGCAGTTTGACGAACGGCGGGATGACTTCACCGCAGTTGGCCACCAGGACCATCGACGTCCGGAGCCGGTGCTCGACGCCATCGATCGTGATCCAGGTCTCCGTACTTCGCACGTCGGGCAGGATCCGGAGGGTCGTCGCCACGTAGGCCCCCATCCCCCAGCGCCGCTTGGCCGCCGAAGAGGTCTCCGCCATTACCCGCGCGTCGAATCCGGCCCCGCAGGCGACCGCGAAGTAGTGCACGCCGTCGGGGCGGCGCATCCGCCCGAGATCGAACTTGCGGGGCCGGGAGGCGAGCAGCAGCTCGGCCGATTTCTGGGGATGCATCGGGATCCGCAGATTGCCGGCGAGCAGGTTGCCGGTCCCGCCGGGGAGGACCCCGAGGCCGATGTCGGTGCCGACCAGCGCCGCGGCCGCCTGCATCGTGGTGCCGTCGCCACCGAAGACCGCCACGACGTCGACTCCCGCCCGCACCCCTTCCTCCGCGTAGCGCCGCGCGTCCCCGTCCCCGCCGGTGACGAGCACTTCAGCCCGCCAGCCGCCGCGGCGCAGAATCCGCTCCACCACGCGGACGGCGTCCCGATCGGTGCGGGCGGCGGCGGGATTGGTGATGATGAGGGCGCGCGTCACGTCAGTATTCCCGTTCCCAGAGAAGATCGAAGCCGAGCTGGTATTGATTGGTCGCACCGAGGACGTCGGTCGCGGTGGTCGGCGCGCAGGTCCGCACCGGTTCCACACTGGCCTGCGCCCGGACCATCGGGTTGAATCGCTGCTCAATGCTCGCCCCGAAGCTCCGATAGCTCAACTGGCCGAGGTTGGGGCAGAGGCCGGCGTTGAAGGTGAAGAAGGTGCGGGGGCCGATCCGCCAGCCGGCGGACAGCGTGGTGAGTCCCGCGCTGGAGTTGACGAAGCTGCCGCCCGCGCCGCCGGGGCGGATCTCGACGAAGTCCACCGGCACCCCGAGGTCCGACCCCAGCGTGCGCTCGATCTCGGTGGAGAGCGCGCTCGAGAGGTAGGCGAGGCCGGTCTGCAGCGCGGCCTGCTCTCCACCAACCGGGCCGGTCGTGGTGGTTGCATCGAGCGCAAAGGAAGGGCGCCCGAACATCAGGTAGGAGACCAGTTCGGTCTCGGTGAAGGTCGGGTTCAGCGGACTGGAGAGCGCGAGCTTTGGCGCGAGCGTCGTGCCGGTGATGTGCGCCACCACCGGCACGTCGGCGCTGCCGTCGCTCGGATGCACGGTATGGACGGCCTGCAGATCGAGCTCGGCGTTCAGGTCCGGTGTGCCGAGGAAGCGGACCGTTCCAGACTGGACGGTGAAGGGGCGGGTGATGAAGCCGACCTTGAGCGCATAGTTGCCGCGATCGGCCTTGAGCGTTCCGTCGAGGCGATAGTTGCGCGCCGTCTTGCCGACACCCACCTCGCCGGTGAGACGGATGTTGGCCTCGGTCGAACGGAGCCAGAACTCATCGCCCACCGCGAGCCGGAATCCGCTGATCGTCAGCGAGTCGAGGAAACGGTTCTCGATCGAGGGGCCGAGCTCGGCGTTGCGGACCAGCGCGGTATCGATGAGGGCCGCCGTGGCGGGATCGCTCAGGTCCACCACCTGCTTGGTGACCAGATCGGCAAAATAGAGCGCCCCCTGGTCCGCCGTGATCCGCCCGCCGAGCGTGGCGCCGAAGACCGGGCCGGTGAGCTTGAGCCGGCCGGAGGTCACCAGCGTCAGGTAGTTCCGTACGTCCATCGCCCGGAAGCCGCTGGCATTGAGGTCGAGATCGAGGATGGGCCGGGTCAGGCGCTCCAGACGGACCCTTCCGCCGATGGCGAGCGTGCCGCCGCTCCGCAGGGTCAATGAATCGAGCGAGATCGTATCTCCACTCAGGCGGGCCCGGCCGTTGATCCCGTCGTAGCGTACGCCGAGCGCCGGCAACGAGACGGCGCCGTTCTTGATCTGCAGGAATCCGGTGAGACGCGGCGCCGCCCAGGTCCCCTCGACGCCCGCATCGGCGGTGAGCCCGCCCCGGATCTGGCGGACGTTCCGGGTAAAGGCCTCGAGCATGGCGAGGTCGGCGCTGTCGGCATGGACCCGGAGGTCGAGCGGGCCATCCACCAGCCGCTTCGGCCCACCGATGAGTCCGAGGTCAACCGGCAGGTGGGCCTCGGCGGTAAGGATCGGACGCCCCGTCTTCCACAGCAGCACATTGAGATCCAGCCGGCGGTCGGCGTAGTCCACCACACCCTGGACGTAGGGCCCGCGAAACTCGCCGAATCCGCCGTCGGCGAGCGACGCTGTGCCGTGGAGCGTCGGAGCCGCCGCCGTCCCGCCCAGCGCCAAGTCGGCACTCAGCGCGCCGACCAATCCCAGCGTGTCAGGGGCAAGGAGCCCGGCGAGATCGCGCAGATCAAGATCGAGCGCGTGAACCCGGATCTCGCCGGCCCTGGCCCCGGGCGCGGTCCCGCCGATCCGGAGCTCGCCCCTCCCGTCCTCGGCGACCAGCCGCAGGCTGTCGACACCAATGCCGCTGTCGCCGAGAGTCACCGTCGCCGGCCGGGCGAGCCGCCAGGCGTGCGCGGTGAGGACGCCGCGCACACTGTCGATGCCAATCTGGGAACGCCCCGCGTCCAGCCGGCGCCACGCCCCGCCGGCCCGGAGGGTGTCGACCGGACCCAGCTGGGTCGCGAGATGCCACCCCAGCGAATCGGTGAACCCGGCCACTGCCACGTCGTTCGCGGTGAAGCCGATCCCGTTCCACTCCAGCGTGTCCGACGTGAACTCACCCCGCACCGCCCCCCGCCGCCC
>JBIOIC010000044.1:0-11854 GCA_044449625.1 Gemmatimonadales bacterium
CGAGGCGGGCGATGGACCCAAGGCAAAGGCCACCCCTCACGAGGTGGCCTGCGTCGTTGTCCAGCAAGAGGCGCCGACCGGAGTCGAACCGGTGATGGAGGTTTTGCAGACCTCTGCCTTACCACTTGGCTACGGCGCCGGAAGGGGTAAAAACTACACCCCCCTCCCGACGCCGGGAAGCCGCAGGGACAGCCTATCGCTCAAGCACGAGGAGCGCGAAGCTCCCTGGCAATACCGGCGGGCGCGACCGACGCCCCGCTTCCGGGGCCGGAGCCGGTCCGAACTTGGCGGTCACCGTGAACACCCGGTGGTCCCGCAGATCGACTTCCATCGTCCGGGCACCCCGCTGGGTGCTGTCATTCTCGACCACCCGAAAGGCGCTGGGCGAATCTTCGTGCACCACTGTCAATGTGCCGTCTCCGTTCGACGCAAAAGCGAACTGGGTGCCGTCATCGAACCGCGCGGCATCCACTCCCTGCCCGATCGGTACCGTGGCGACTACCACACCGGCGACAGCATCCGAGATCGTCATCTTCCCGTTCCGGCAGACACTGAACAGACGATGATGCGCCCGATCGATTGCGAGTCCGCTCGGTGATACACAGGGCGTGATGGACCACTGGCGGGTCACCTTCATCGTCGCGGCGTCCACCTCGGCCACGGCGCTGATCTCCTCCAGGTTCACATAGAGTTTCCCGTCACCCGCCGAGACCCCGAACTCAGGCTTCGCACCGAGATCCACCGTCCCGATCCGCTTCCCGGTGACGGGGTCGATCACCGTCGAGCTGTGCGCGTCGCCATTAAAGGTGAAGATGTGCTTGGTGGCCGGGTCATACAGGATGGCGTCAGCATCCGGCGCGGCGGGAATGCGGTCGAGGACCTTCAACGTCTTGAGGTCGAATTCGATCACGGAGCTGTCCCCGCCCGAGGTGGCGAAGCCTTTCCCGGTCGCGTAGGAGAACGCAACGCCGTGCGCCCGATTGAATCCCGGGATCTCGCCGAGCAGCTTGCCGCTCGACGCATCCACCACCATCACCCGGTCCTGCCGGGCGATGAAGAGCCGGTTGCCTTCCGTATCGAGGGCCACGTAGTCCCAGCCACCGTCGCCGCCGAGGATATAGGTGTGGGCGACGTGGTAGGATTGCGCCTGTGCGGTCGCTGCCGCGATGGGCAGAAGCGCGAGCGCGCAGGCCAGCATCTTGAACGAGGTCTTCACGGTCTCTCCTGGTGACAGGAAACACCGCGCCGATGGCACGGTGGTCTGATCGAATGGAATGGCGATAGCTGAGCCGTCAGGCGCCAATCTCCCGGACACGGATGACGCCTGGATGACAGCGGGGACCGCGTCATCGCCACGTCATTGCCCCCGCACATCTTCCTCCGCGTCCGGGACGTGCCCGGCCGAATCCACATCATTCAGGAGATGTTTATGCGTCCCCGTCACCTCGCTCCCCTCCTCACCCTGCTGCTCGCCGCTCCGGCGGTCCTCTCCGCCCAACAGGCGCCCGCGGTGAAAGTGAAGGCCAAGCCCTCCCTGCTGGCGAAGACCAAGGTGACCGCAGACAGCGCCGAGGCCATCGCGCTGGCAAAGGTGCCCAATGGCGTCATTTCGGAAGGGGAGCTCGAAGTGGAGCACCACCGGCTCATCTGGTCGTTCGACGTCAAGGTTGCGGGGCAGGAGGGCATCACGGAGGTTAATGTTGATGCGAAGACCGGCGCGGTGGTCGGCGTGAGTCACGAAGGCCCCGCGGACGAGGCGCGCGAGAACGCCCAGGAAAAGCGGGAGCACCCCAAGCGTGCGCATTCGGAAAAGAAGGACACCACCAGTCATCAGTAAGCGTCCCGGACCTCCCGCCCCGAGCGTGCGATGCGCGTCCTGATTGTCGAGGATGAGCCGGAAGTCGCCGACCTCCTTGCGCGCACGCTCCGGGAGGCCACCTGGGCGGTGGACTTGGCGCGGACCGGAGCCGAGGGGCTGACACATCTGACGGCGAACAGCTACGACCTCGTGGTCCTCGACGTCGGTCTCCCCGATCTCGACGGCTTTGAGGTCTGCCGACGCTGGCGGGCGCGGGGCGGCGCCGCGCCGGTACTCTTCCTCACCGCCCGCGACGGCCTCGCCGATCGGGTCCGCGGGCTCGACGCCGGGGCCGATGACTACCTCACCAAGCCGTTCGCGATGGAGGAACTCCTGGCTCGGCTGCGCGCCCTCGCCCGCCGCCCGGTCACGCCGCTCGCCGTGGTACTCCAGTTCGCCGACCTGACGCTCGATACCAGCACGCTCGACGTCGCGCGGGGGGGCGTCCCGATCTCCCTCTCCACCCGCGAACTCGCACTCCTCGAATTCCTGCTGCGCCATCCCCGCCGGGTAATGAGCCGGGGCCAGATTCTCGACCACGTCTGGGACGACAACTTCGACCCGGTCGCCAACGTCGTGGACGTCCTGGTGGGCCGGTTGCGGCGCAAGATCGACCGCCCGGGGGCTCCGGCGCTGATCCACACAATGCGGGGCCGCGGCTACGTGTTGAGCGACCGGGAGCCCGTCGATGGCGCTTAGCCGTTTCCGCCTGCGGCTCACCGCCGGCTTCGCCGTGGCGTTCCTCATCGGTCTCGTCGCCCTCAACGCCGGACTCTACGGCTACCTCCGACGCCAGGGGAGCCACCGCGTCACCGGCCGGCTGGCCAGCGCCGGCCAGCAGCTCACGGAGGCCATCCGCCGGGAGGAGACCGAACCCGCCGGCCGGCCGATCGAGGGCGCGGTGAATGAAGCGCTGGGGGAGTGGCCCGACCCGAGCGTCGCCTTCGTGGTCCTCAGCGGCGACGGAAGCATCATCGGCTCCCGGGGTGACACTGCGTTGCTGCGCCGCCTTCCCAGCCCCGCGGCCATCACGCTGGGGCGGCCCCGCACGGTCCGGGGCGACCGGGAGGGGGGAGTGCGCTACCTCGCCACCCGCGATTCGGCCGGCCCCGCCGGCCCACCGATCACCATCGTGACCGCGACATCGACCGCCGGCCTGATCGAGGATCAGGAATCGCTGGTGGAATGGATGATCTGGAGCGCTCCTCTCGCCCTCCTCCTTTCCCTGATCGGCGGCTACCTCCTTTCCCGGCTCGCCCTCGGTCCGGTCGCCACCCTCGGCCGCGCCGTCGCGGCGATCCCCCCCGACGACCTCCACCGCCGGCTCCCGGTCGCCACACCTCCGGATGAGATCGACCAGCTGGCCGAACAGTTCAATGACCTGCTCCGCCGGCTCCACGAAGGGCAGAACCAGAACCGGCGGTTCCTCGAGACGGCGGCTCACCAGATCCGCACTCCGCTCACGCTCGTGCTGGGGGAGAGCGAACTCGCCCTCGAGTCGGCCCGGGCGCCGGAGGAACGGCTGGAGACGCTCCGCCGCATCCGGATGGCTGCCCAGCAGATGCGCCATCGGGTGAGCGACCTCTTCCTCCTGGCCCGGGCTCAGGCGGGGGAACGGCCCACGCTGACGGAGCAGGTCGAGCTCGACGGACTGGTCTTGGAGTCGGCCGACCTCTTCCGCGGCCGTGCGCAGGCCCTGGGCAGGTCGCTCGAACTCGGGGTGGTCGAAGGGGTCGAAGTCCAGGGCGACGCGATGCTGCTGCGGGAAGCGGTGATCGAACTCATCGAGAACGCCTGCCGCCACAGCACGGGGCCCGGTCCGGTGCGGATCAGCGTCACCTCGCACGACGACCGCGGAGCGATCGCGGTCGAAAACCCCGGCGCGCCGCTCCCCTCCGGCCTGACCGTCACCGGCTCGGTGCACGACGTCGAGCGTGAGCCGCGCGGACTCGGCCTGGCGTTGCTGCGCTGGATCGCTCGGGCGCACGGAGGGACACTCACCGCCACCCGAGACGGTGAAATGAACCGACTGGTCCTCGAGGTACCGCTCGCCACTCCCTGACCGTTCGTCACCCCGCGGTCATCCCGGTTCTGGTAGATTTTGTCCTCCTTCGCCCACGCACAGGTGCCAGTCGTCGATGCTCTTGATCACCGTATTGCTGTTGCAGGCCGCCGTCCCGACGGGAGACTCGCTCACGCTGGCGGGTGCCTTGGCCCGCGCCCGGAAGCTCCGCCCGGTGGTGAGCGGCGCGGCCGCGGCGGTGGCGGAGGCTCACGGCGCGGCGCGGGTCGCGATGACGGTCCCGAATCCGGTCGTCTCCTACAGCTGGACCGGCAACACGCCCAGGCAGCATATCACCGTGGACCAGCCGCTGGACTGGCTGCTGCGCCGCGGCGCCGATCACGCGGCGGGCCAGGCCGGGATCGCGCGCGCGGGGATCGATTCGATCCTCACCCTCGCCGAGCTCGGCCGCGAAGTCCGTCTCGCCTTCTACGACGCGCTCGCCGGTGACGAGGCGCTGCGCTTGACCGCGGACGAAGCCAGTCTGGCCGATTCGCTGGCGCGAGCCGCGGACGCCCGGCTCAAGGCGGGGGACATTTCCCAGCTGGAGCGCGATCAGGTCATCCAGGAATCCCAGCGCGCGCACTACGCGGTTTCGCTGGCGCGTGAGGACCAGCGCGTCGCACACGGAGCGTTCGCTCGCGCCCTCGGCCTGGACGACGCCCCTCTGCCGGAGCCCGACGGCGCCCTGGACGATGGCCTGACCGCCCCGCTCCCCGGCGTGGTCCGCTCCGACAGCCTTCCATTGGTGCAAGGCGCGCTGGCGGACTCGGCTTTCGCCGCGGCGCTCGCGCGCTCCGCCTCGATCGGCCAACTGCCGCTGCCGAGCCTGCAGGGGGGCGCGGAGTGGAACGACCCGGCCAATCCGAGCCAAGGGACCACCGCCATTCTCGGTTTTGCGATCCCGGTCCCGCTCTGGAATCACGGCGGCGGTCTCGCGGCGGAGAGTCGGGCGCAGGCCGCCCGCGTCAACGCGGCCCTCGGGGAAACCAGACTGGATGCGGCGCGCGCACTCGGTGAACGGCGCATCCGGCTGGAGGAGACCGCGCGTCGCGCTCGTTTTGATCGTGACTCCCTCTTTCCGGCGGCGCGCCGGCTTCGAGAGCGCACCGTCACCGCCTATCGCGCCGGGGAGACGGGCGTCCTCCCCGTTTTCGACGCCCTGCGTGGCGAACACGATGCCGCCCTCGCGCTGGTCCGTGACCTCACCGCTTTTCAGGATGCGCTCGCCGAATGGAATGCCCTCGTGGGACTTATGGAATGACGCCTATGACGATTCGCCACCTTGCCACGTTCGCCCTCCTGGCCCTTGCCGTCGATTGCTCCGGGAAGGGTGGCGGTGATGGCGAGGGCTCGGCAGGCGCACCGCCCAACACCACCGCGGTGGCCGTGACCCTGGCGCCGGTGAAGCTGGACAGCATTTCCGACGTGCTGGAGCTCGTGGGCCGGCTTGACCCGACTCCCGGTTCAAGCGCCATCCTCGCCGCGCCGGCCGCCGCAGTGGTCAGCCGCGTGCTGGTCCAGGTCGGCGCCGAAGTGCAGACCGGCCAACCCCTCATCGAACTCGACGCACCCGAGCTCACCGCGCAGGCCCGAGCTGATTCGGCGGCTGCCGTGGTTGCCGAGCGGGAGGCGAGCCGCCAGCAGACGCTCCTCGCTCAAGGGATCGCCTCTGCCAAGCAGGCCGACCAGGCAGCCAATGCGGCCACCGCCGCGCGCGCGGCGGCGAACGCCAGCGCACGGCTTCTGGCACGAATCACGGTGCGCAGTCCCATCGAGGGCGATGTGAACGAGGTGCGCGTCCAGTCCGGCGAGCACGTCGACATGGGTGCTCCGCTCGCCACGGTGATGGACGCAGACACGCTCGACCTCGTGGTCCCCGTCCCGGCCGCGAAGCTCGCCCGACTTCACGCGGGCCAGGGCGCCTGGATCGTGGCGGAGGGGGACGTCACCCGGCATCGCGCCGTGGTGATGGCGGTGGCCCCGGGCGTCGATTCGATCACCAACGCCGGCCGCATCGTGGTCCGGATGCCGAACCCGGGCGAGCGCGTGCATCCGGGCTCGGGCGCGACGGCCAGCATCGTGCTAGGCATGGTCCGCGGCGCGCTGGTGGTGCCCGCGAGTGCTTTGGTGCTCGTAGGGGACCAACAGGCGGTCTACGTGGTGGGGAAGGATTCGATCGCTCACGCCCGCAGTGTGACGATCGGTGTCCGGGCGGGAGACCGGGTCGCGGTGGTCGGATCGGTCAAGGCCGGGGACCGGGTGGTGACGCAAGGTGGAGCCGGCTTGGTCGATGGAATCAAGGTGGCGCCGGTTTCGGGGCAACCGTGAGCATCGCCGCACTGGTCGAGCGCCATCGGTCGGCGGTCTATCTCTCGCTCGCACTCCTGACCCTCGGCGGACTGCTGGCGCTGTTCACGCTCCCGGCCGGCATCTACCCCGAGGTGACCTACCCGCGCGTGGTGGTGGTGGCCAAGCAGGGGACGTTCGAGGTGCAGGACATGACGGTCGCCGTGACCCGACCGATCGAGGAGTCGATGAGCGGCATCATCGCCCTGCAGCGGATCCGTTCCCGCACGGTGCGCGGTGCCACGGAGATTTCGCTTGACTTTGCCCCCAACGCTGATATGCAGTACTCGCTCACTCAGGTGCAGGGGCGCCTGGCCCAGCTCCAGCCATCCCTCCCGTCAGGCCTCGAGATCACGGCCGAGCGCCTGACGCCATCGGTCTTCCCGATCATCCAATACGAGCTCCGCGGGGCCGACCCGGTGCAGCTGCGCGACATCGCCCAGTACCAGATCCGTCCCCGGCTGGCGCGGCTACCCCAGGTCGGAGGCGTCGAGATCCAGGGCGGCCTGGTACGCGAGATCTCGGTCGTGCTCGCCCCGGAGCGGCTGGTGAACTCGCACCTCGGCGTCGAGCAAGTGGCGCAAGCGATCGCGCGATCGGATGTCGTCACCGCGGCGGGCCGGGTGGATCGGGAGTACCGACAATCCAGCATCATCGTCTCGGGGCTCGCCTCCACCCCCGAGGCGGTGGCGGCCATCGTCGTGGCGCAAGCCGGCCCACGTTTCATTCGCGTGGGCGACCTCGGCACGGTCCGATACGGTGCAGAGGACCAATTCCAACTGATCACGGGGGACGGCCAGCCCGCCGCGCTCATCAACATCGCCCGCCAGCCCAACGGCAACGCCCTCCGTATCGACGACGAGGTGCGGGCGGCGCTCGACTCGGTGCGCCCGCTCCTCCCGGCCGGGGCGGAGCTCAAGCAAGTGTACAATCAGGCGACGCTGGTGCGTGAGTCAATGAAGAGCGTCCGCGACGCGATGCTGGTGGGCGGCGCGCTGGCGGTGCTTATCCTCTTCCTCTTTCTGGGTCGCTGGAACACCACCTTCGCCGCGTCGCTCAGCCTCCCGCTCGCGGTGATCGGCACCTTTGCGGTGATGGCGCTCGCGGGCCAGTCGCTCAACCTGATGTCGCTCGGCGGGCTCGCGGTGGCCATCGGCCTCATCATCGACGACGCGGTGGTGGTGGTCGAGAACATCGAACGCCGCTTGGCGCTCCACCCCGACGAGCCCGCGGACGAAGTGATCCGCCGCGGCACCGACGAGATCTTCGGCCCGGTCGCCGGGTCGACGCTCACGACGGTGGTGGTCTTCGCTCCGCTCGGCCTGCTCCAGGGAGTGGTCGGCTCCTTCTTCCAGTCGTTCTCGATAGCACTGGCGGCGTCAGTGCTCCTGTCCCTCGCCATCGCGATGACGCTCATCCCCGCGCTGGTGAGCCAGATGGTCCGCCGCGCCAAGATGCGCCCCGAGCCACCGAAGCCCCATCACGCCATCATCGATCTCCACCGGATCGAGACGTGGTATGCGGCGCTCGCCGACCGACTCATCGGTCGGCGCTGGCTGGTGCTCAGCATCGCGGCGGGACTCCTTGCCGGCGGCTTCGGGATGATGAAGCTGGTCGACACCGGATTTCTCCCCGAAATGGACGAAGGCGGGTTCATTCTCGACTACTGGACCGCGACCGGCAGCTCGCTGGCCGAGACCGACAGGGAAGTCCACGTCATTGAAGGGATCCTGGGTCGCGACCCTGACATCCAGGCGTTCTCCCGTCGAACGGGAGCCGAACTCGGTTTTGCCGCGACCGCACCCAACCGGGGGGACTTGACCATCCTGCTCAAGCCGCTGAGCCAGCGGCACGCATCGGTCTATGGGGTGATGGACCGGATCCGCGCCCAGGTCGATGTCCAGATGCCCACCGTCCGGGTCGAGTTCGCCCAGCTGATGCAGGACGCACTGGCCGACCTGGCCGGCGCACCATCGCCGATCGAGATCAAGCTCTTCAGTCCCGACCGCGCCGCGTCCGAGGAAGCGGCGCGCCGGGTCGCCGAAGCGGTCGATTCGACCCCCGGGATGGTGGACCTCTTCAACGGTGTGGTGGGCCCGAGCCCGGTGGTACAGGTCCAGCTCGACCCGGTGCGGGTGGCCCGCCTGGGCCTCACCCCCGCCGACGTCCTCGACCAGGCGCGCGGCGCCCTTTTCGGCGCCCCCGCCGGCACCGTGCGCGAGCCCGACCGCCTGGTGCCGATCCGCGTCCGCCTCCCCGATTCCGTGCGATACCGCGCTGACATCGCTGCCACGCTGCCGGTGGTGGGCCCCGATCGTTGGGCGCCCCTCGGCGCACTCGGCACCGTCCGAGACACCACCGGCGCAAGCGAGCAACTGCGGGAAAACCTCCGCTCGCTCACCGAGGTCACCGCGCGGGTGGAGGGCGCGGGCCTCGGGTCGGTCGTCGCCGCGATCCAGCGCAAGATCAAGGGACTCGAGCTCCCGGCCGGGGTGTCCCTGGAGATCGGCGGCCAATATGCCAGCCAGCAGGAATCGTTCAAGCAGCTGTTGCTCGTCTTCGCGCTGGCGGCCGGAGCGGTGCTCCTGGTACTGGTGGTTCAGTTCCGCGGCGTGCGCGGACCAGTCACGATCCTGGCACTCACGCCCCTTGGGCTCACTGGCGCTTTCGCGGCCCTGATCGCGACCGGCGTCCCGTTCAACGTGTCGAGCTTCATGGGGCTCATTCTCCTCATCGGGCTCGTCGTCAAGAACGGCATCATCCTCTTCGACGCAGCCCGGCACTTTGCCGCCGAGGGTGCCGAGCCACGGGAGGCGCTGGCGCACGCCGGACGCATCCGCTTGCGCCCGATCCTGATGACCACGCTCTGCACCCTCGCGGGGCTTCTCCCGCTCGCGCTTGGTTGGGGGGCGGGCGCTGAACTGCAGAAGCCGCTCGCGATCGCCGTCATCGGCGGACTCACCATCTCGACATTGGTGACCCTCTTCCTCCTGCCGGCGGCGCTGGAGGCGACGGGGGCGCTCGAATGAGGTGCGAGGTGTTAGGTACGAGGCACGAGGTGCGAGGTACTAGGTGCGAGGTGTGACCGGATAGGGTGCGAAAGAGGCGCGAGGTGTTAGGTACGAGGTGCGAGGTGTTAGATGCGAGGTGCGAGGTGTTAGGTGCTGGGTGTGACAGGGCCGGCGGCGGGCCTCGGCGCCGATCACCATAGGACAACTTATTCCGCGTAGCACAACTTACCCCGCGCACCGGATTCCGCACCCTATCCGGTCACACCTAACACCTCGCACCTCGTGCCTCGTACCTAACACCTCGCACCTAATACCTACGGGCAGGTGACGCCATGGGGCGCGGTAGGTATAGTAGAAGCATGACCCGCCGCCCGGTCCTCCTCGTCCTGGCCCTCGCCGTCGCCTGCGGCCCCGATTACAACATCTCGCCGTCCAAGGCCGGCGCCCTGATTCTCGTCTCCGGCAACGACCAGTCGGGGAGCGCCGGGCTGGCCCTGGCCCTGCCGATCGTGATGAAGCTGCAGGACAGCGTGGGAGCTCCGCGCGCCGGGGTGCAGGTCCTCTGGAGTACGGTCGGCAACACGGGCTCCGTCCCGAAGCCGACCGACACCACCAACGCCGCGGGCGAAGTCTCCGCCATCTGGACCCTGGGTCCCGACATCGGGCTGCAACACCTCATCGCCGCCGTTCCCGCCGTCGGCAGCGTCACCGCGACCGCGCTCGTTCCCGGCTTCATCCCCATCGCCCTCACCGTGGGCAATGCGTTCGGCTGCGGACTGACCACGACCGGCCTGGCCTACTGCTGGGGAGATAATACCTCCGGCGTGCTCGCCGCCGTCACTCCCGGAAGTGCAAAGCCCCTCGCGATCCCCGGCGGTCAGCTCTTCCAATCCATTTCCGCCGGGGCCGATTTCGTCTGCGCCCTCACCACGACTCAGGGGCAGATCTGGTGCTGGGGCTCCAACTCCCACGGCCAACGCGGCGTCGCGGGTACGCCCGGATCAGCGCCGACCCAGGTGATCGGCCACACCTGGATCGGGGTCGTAGCGGGGGGCCAGACTGGCTGCGGCATCGCCAGCGACTCGACGGCGTGGTGCTGGGGGATCAACGGCTACGGCCAGGTGGGTGACAACAGCACCGGCACCGATCGCTTCGCGCCGGTGGCGGTGACCGGCGGGCACAAGTTCCTCCAGCTTGCGCTCGGCGCGACGCACAGCTGCGGCATCACGACCGCCGGTCCGGCCTTCTGCTGGGGCCGGAACGCCGATCAGGAACTCGGCGCCGGGCTCGGCAACGCGGCCTACGCCACTCCACAGGCGGTGGCGTCGAGCGACAGCCTTCTCTTCTCCAGCGTTGCGACGGGTGGATTCCACACCTGCGGGGTCACTCTCACATTGGTGACCTACTGCTGGGGCAGCGAAGCCCAGGGCCAGCTTGGCAATAACAAGATCCAGGTCGCCGACCTCGCCGCTCCCACGGCAATCGATTCGACCCTCGGCCTCACATCGCTGGCCGCCGATTCCGCCAGCACCGTCGCGATGACCGCCGCCGGCCACGCCTACTGGTGGGGCAACCGCGGCAGCCTCACCTCGCCCACCTCGGTGGATCGCTCCGCCGTGCCGAAGCTCGTTCCGGGGCCCTTCGTCTTCACCTTCTTCGCGACCGGCTACGGCGTGAGCTGCGCCCGATCGACCAACACCTTCACCTACTGCTGGGGTTCGTCCGCCAACATCTACTTCCCGGCCAGCGATACGCCGGCGGGTGTGCCGGGACCGTGACAACCGCCGTTGGAGCAGCTCCACCACGCGCGCCCCGCCCCTGCGGGGCGCGCTAGCTTTCGGCGATGCCCATCGTCCGAATCATCTCCGGCGGCCAGACCGGCGTCGACCGCGCCGCTCTCGACGTCGCCTTGGTCCTCAGCATCGCCTGCGGCGGCTGGTGTCCTCGCGGACGCCTGGCCGAAGACGGCGTCATCGCGGCGCGGTATCCGCTCTATGAGGCGCCGAGCACCGATTACGCGGTGCGCACCGAATGGAACGTACGTGACGCCGACGGGACGATCGTGCTGACCAAGGGAGAGCCGGAGGGAGGCACCCGCCTCACGGTGGAGCTCGCCAAGCGGCACCGACAACCGTGCCTGGTGATCGATCTCCGCAACCCACCCGATCCGCGGGTCGTCGCCCGCTGGGCCCGGGCTCATCGGATCAGATCGCTCAACGTGGCGGGACCGCGCGCGAGCACCGTCCCGAGCGCGTACGACGACGCGTCGGGATTCCTGATCAAATTGTTCGAGATCCTCAGGAAGTGAAGGGTCAACGGTGAACAGTGAACGGGTCATCACTCGGGAGCCCGAGTAGTGACCCGTTCACTGTTTCCTGTTGACCGTTCACTCTTCACCTTCACTTCACCAGCCGCGCTCCCGTCACCCAGTAGTGAGTGTCGCCGAAGCAGCTGGTCGGGACGCCGCGGTGTTCTTCATAGGTCAGGACCACACGCCCCTCCTTCCCCATCATATCCCGCAATGCGGCCGCGATCGAATCATTCCGAACGGTAAACTGCCAGAGTACCGGCGCC
>JBIOIC010000045.1:0-11782 GCA_044449625.1 Gemmatimonadales bacterium
ACCACGGCGAGGACGCCGAGGACCCGGCCCCCCTCCCCTTCCACGGCGCGGATCGCCTGCAAGGCGGAACCACCGGAGGTGATGACATCCTCAACGATGACCACCACGGCACCGGGGGTGAAGTTTCCTTCGATGAGCTTGCCGGTCCCATGATCCTTGGCCTGCTTGCGGACGCTGAAGGCGTCGATGGCCGGGGGTTCATCGGCGCTGGCCCGCGCCACGGCGTAGGCGACCGGGTCCGCCCCCATGGTGAGCCCACCGATGGCGGCGGGGGCCCACCCCGCCCGCCGGATCGCGGCGAGACCGAGCCGCCCGATCAGGCTCTGGCCTTCAGCGGACATCGTGGTGAGACGGCAGTCGATGTAATAGGAAGAGCGGGCGCCGGAAGCGAGGACGAAATCCCCGTGCCGGATCGAGCGCCGCGCGAGGATCGCGGCGAGCGCGGGATCAGTCACGTGGCGTCGCGCCGGAAGAGACCGGAGAAGAGCCCGCGCCGCTTTGCCCTATCGGCGGACCGCGCCGCGGTGCAAAAAGCGGTCGCGTAATCGTCCACTGAGGCGTAGCGCTTGGAGCGATCGCGTTCCAGCCCGCGCATGACGACGGCCTCGAGCTCCGACGAGAACTTGAGTCCGCGTACGGCCTGGTTGATCGGGACCGGCGGATCCTGCAGGAGCTGCTGAAAGAGCTCACGCGGAGAACGGCCGGGGAAGGGATGGGTGCCGGTGAGCAGATAATAGGTGATCACGGCCAGGCTGTAGACGTCGGCCTGTTCGCTCACCAGTTCCCCGCTCAAGGTCTCGGGGGCGACATATTGCAAGGTGCCCACGAAAAAGCCGGCGCGCGTCAGACGCTCTTCCGGCGCCGCATTTTCGTCCCGGGCAATGCCGAAGTCCAGGAGTTTGGCCCGCTGGGTCGCGGGGTCGTACATGATATTGGCGGGCTTGAGGTCGCGGTGGATTATTCCCTCCGCGTGGGCGGCGGCGAGCGCGCGGCCCAATTGCTCCACGACCTCCGCCACCACCGCCGGCGCCAGCGTTCCGGCTTTGGCCGCGAAGGTGGCCAAGGGTTCCCCGGCCGCCCACTCCAGCGCGAGGTAGTACAGGTCGTCCACCTGGCCGAAATCGCGGGTTTGAACGATGTTCGGGTGCTGGATCCGCTGGCCGAACTCGGCCTCGCGCAGGAAGCGCTTGACGGCGACGGGATCCTGAGCCAGGCGGTTGCGCAGGATCTTCACCGCGCTCGGACCGAGCTCGGCGTGATCCGCGCGATAGACTTCGGCGGTACCGCCCTCCCCGACATGTTCCAGGAGGCGGTAGCCGGCGATGGTGCGGCCGATCAGGCTGTCTTGTTTCATGGGAATGTGAAGAAGCTACCGCGCCCGTGCGGTCACGACAAGCGCCGCGCCGTCCCCACATCCCGATTCTTCGGCCGGTGCGTACGGCCCCACAGGAGCCCCCGATGGTGCACCCGATACCCGCAGTATGGCGTCGCGCCCGCCTGCTCGTTCTCCTCGGCTCGGCCGCCGGGTGCGGACAGTGGCACCGGGTCGGGGATACCCCTCCGCAGACATCGCCGGCCCAGACCCTGACGGAAGTTCTCGACCAGACGGCGGTCTTCCGCCGGCTCGGCCGGCTCACCTCATCCACCGGCATCGCCTTCGTCGGAGTGGTCGATCTCCTGCCGGGTCCCGCCGATACTGCGGTCGGCGTGCTGGCACTCTCCCTGGAAAACCGCGCCTTCAGCTTCGAGCGCCAAGCCGGCGGCTTCGAGGCCCGCTATCGGGTCGACATCGTCTTTCAGCGCGCCGCAGGCCCGCCGATCGTGATCGGACGAGACCAGACGGTGCGGGTGGCCACGTTCCAGGAGACCCTCCGCAGCGATGAGAGTATCCTCTTCCAGGAGCCGCTTCGCCTGGCGGCAGGCAAATACCACCTCGTGGTGAACCTCACCGACCGCCGATCCAATGTGCAGGGGCGCGCCGAAGCTGACGTGACCATCCCTGCCGCGTCACCGGGTTCCGTCACACCGCCGGTGTTCATTTACGAAGTCACACCCCGCACCGACCCGGCCGAGCCCCTCAAGGCGATCATCAATCCGCGCGGCACCGTCGCCTTTGGCGCCGATACGCTCGGCGTGTACATCGAAGGCTACCGGATGCCCCCCGGCGCGCGCGTACCGGTGTCGGTGGTCGATGCCCGTGACACCGTGCTGGTGCACGATACGCTGGTCTTCACCGGCGCCACGCCGATCGAAGGCCGCGTCCTCAAGATCACCCCGGACAGTGCGCCGCTCGGCGAACTCAAGGTGATCGTGGGCGACAGCGCGCAGCATCAGCAGTCCTCCGCGGTGGTCTCCGTGTCGACATCGTGGATCGTGACGAACTACGATCAGATGGCCGAACTGCTCCGGTATTTCGGCCACGACGACGAACTCGCGGCCATCAAGAAGGCGGCGCCCGCGGACCGGCCGGCGCTCTGGCGCAAGTTCTGGAAGGACACCGATCCGAATCCAGCCACACCAGAGAACGAGGCGATCGACGCCTACTTCACCCGTCTGGCCGAGGCCAATCGGCGGTTCCGCGACGAGGGTGTTCCGGGCTGGCTGACGGATCGCGGAGAGGTGTACATCGTGCTGGGAGAGCCCGACCAGACGCTCGATCAGAGTGGGTACAACCAGGGCCGGGTCGTGCGGTGGGACTACACCCAGGCGCGTCTCACACTCTATTTCCTGGACCAGACCGGGTTCGGCCGCTTCCGCCTCACCATCGCTTCTCGCGCCGACTTCCAGCGGGTGGCGAACCGAATACGGGAGATGGGCCACTGAGTGCTGGTACCGTCATCGTTACCCTGACGTGGTGCGGGGAGCCAGCACGGGGCTCCCCGCTTACCTTTTGTGGATGTCGGACTCTCCCCCGCAACTCTTCTTGATCGACGGCTACGCTCTCATCTACCGCGCCTACCACGCGATGCGGGAGCGGCCGCTCCGGAACGCGCGGGGAGAAAACACCTCGGTTCCCCGCGCGGTCCTGACCTTCCTCACGAAACTGACCGAGCAATACCATCCCGACGCGCTCGTGTGGGTGAACGACGCGGGTGATTCGGGCCGGACCGCGGAGTACGCGGCGTACAAAGCGACCCGGGTATCGATGGAACCGGCGGAGCAGGAGGAATTTGATCGAGGGGTGGAACGCGTCGATCAGGTGCTGGCGGCGCTTGGAATTCCGCTCGTGGCGATCGACGGATGGGAAGCGGACGATGTCATCGGGACCTTGGCTGAGCAGGCGCACCAGCGGGACTGGCGGACGGTGATCGTTTCGGGGGACAAGGATTTTTATCAGTTGATCGGTCCCCGGGTGGCGATCCTCAATCCCGGTCGCGGCGGCGCGGCGAGCGTCGACCCGCTGTGGGTGGATGAATCGAACGCCCCGGAGCGGCTCGGTGTGCCGCCAGCACAGGTGGTGGACTACCTCGCCCTCGTCGGCGACACCGCCGACAACATTCCGGGGGTCCGGGGCATCGGCGAAAAAGGCGCGGTCGAGCTCCTGCGCCAGTACGGCGATCTGGAAACCCTGCTCGCCCGCGCGGATGAAGTGAAGCAAAAGCGGTATCGGGAGGGCCTCCAGAATCACGCCGCCGAGGCGCGCCTTTCCCGCCGACTGGTGACCATCCGGCGTGACGCTCCGGTCACGCTCGATCTCGAGGCGTGGCGTCCGCGGGAATCGGATCGCGATGCCCTCGCCAAGCTCTATGCCGAGCTCGAATTCACCACATTGCTGCGCCAACTCGGCGCGCCCACCCCGGCCACGCCGGAGACACCGGCGCCGATCGTCGTTGGTCCCACGGTCGTGGTCGTGGATGATCCGGCGCAACTTTCCGCGCTGATCACTCGCCTGCGCCAGGCCCCCTTGATCGCCTTCGACACCGAGACGAGTTCACTGCAGCCGCACAGCGCCCAGCTGATCGGGCTCTCCCTGGCGGTCAGTCCCACGGATGTCTGGTATCTCCCGTTCGGCCACCGGCCCCAGGGCGGCGAACTCGCGGCGCCCGCGCCGGTACGGAATCTTCCGCCGATCACCGATCCCGCCTGCCGCGCCCTCGTCGAGCTGCTCCAGGACCCGAAGGTCCCCAAAGCCGGCCACAACGTGAAGTATGACTGGCAGGTGCTGCGGCACGCCGGAGTCGAACTCGCCGGTGCAACGTACGATTCGATGCTGGCGAGTTTCGTCCTCGATCCGGGGAAACGGTCCCACGCGATCGACGTGCTCAGCCTGGAGTACCTCGGCGTGCCGATGCGCAGTTATCAGGACGTCGCCGGGCGGGGCAAGGCGCAGATCCCCTTCGCGGAGGTGGCGGTCTCCGACGCGGCGGCGTACTGCGGGCACGACAGCGCCACGGTACTCGCGTTGCACGGGCTCTTTGCGCCCCGGATCAAGGACGCCGGACTGGCTCGCCTGCTCGATGAAATGGAAATGCCGCTCGTCGAGGTGCTGGTCGACATGGAATGGGCCGGGATCGCGATCGACCGGAAGCTCTTCGCCAAGCTCTCGACCGAGCTGACCGGAGACCTCGCCCGCCTGGAGGCCGACATCGCCGCGGCGGCCGGTGCCGGCGTCAACCTCAACTCCCCGAAACAACTGGGCGCCCTGTTGTTCGAGAAGCTGCAGCTTCCGGTGCTCAAGAAAACGAAGACCGGGGCCTCGACCGACGCCGAAGTGCTCGAGGAGCTTGCGGGCATGGGGCACCTGGTGCCGAAACTGATCCTCGAATACCGGGAAGTGCAGAAACTCAAGAGCACGTATGTCGACATCTTGCCGGCCGCCGTCCATCCCGACACCGGCCGGATCCACACCAGCTTTCACCAGACGGGCGCGGCCACCGGGCGGCTGTCGTCATCCGATCCGAACCTCCAGAATATTCCGATCCGTACGCCGCGGGGCGAGGAGATTCGCAAGGGGTTCGTCCCCGCTGCGGGGTGCCGTTTCGTCGTGGCGGACTACAGTCAGGTCGAACTGCGCCTGCTGGCGCACTTCTCGGGAGATCCGGCCTTCATCGAGGCCTTCCACACCGGCGGCGACATCCACCGCGGCACCGCCGCGATCATCTTCGGCGTCGCCGAGAAGGACGTCACTCCGGAGATGCGGTCGCGGGCCAAGACGATCAACTTCGGGACGATCTACGGCCAGGGGCCCTTCGCGCTGTCGAAGCAGCTCGGCATCTCCCAGGAGGAGGCGAAGGCGTTCATCACCCAGTACTTCGAACGCTTCGCCGGGGTGCGCGCCTATCTCGATCGGATGGTCGAGCTCGCCAAGCAGCAGGGGTATGTGGAGACGCTGTTCGGACGCCGCCGCTATATCCCCGAGGTGCGGGACAAGAACTTCAGCATCCGTTCGTTCGGGGAGCGGGTCGCCACGAACTCTCCCTTGCAGGGATCGGCGGCGGACCTGATCAAGCGCGGGATGATCGTCCTGCACCGGGCGTTGCGGGCCGAGGGCCTGCGAAGCCGGATCTTGCTGCAGGTGCACGATGAACTCGTGATCGAGGCCCCGGTGGCGGAAGTGGCGCACGCCGAGCGTCTCGTCCGGGAGAAGATGGAAGGGGCGGCGGAACTCCGGGTGCCGCTCATCGTTTCGGTTGGCGTCGGCGATAACTGGCTCGACGCCAAGCACTAGATCGGCGCAACCTTTCCGGGCGTCACGGCGTCCGTAGGTGCAGTCCGTCTTTTCCACGCTTGCAACTCCCCGGAGATTTGATGCGCCTGGCTTCCACGCTGGCTGCAGCTGCGCTGTTGTCCGGCCTCTTGACCGCGCCTGCCGCCGCGCAGGATTCGGCCCAGGGGCGCTTGCGGGTATTCATCGACTGTCAGCAGACATTCTGTGATCAGACGTTTTTCAAGACGGAGCTGACGTGGGTCGACTACGTCCGCACGCCCGAAGACGCGCAGGTCCATGTGCTGGTGAGTTCGCAGACGAGCGGCGGCGGCGGTGACGCGTACACCCTGGTGTTCCTCGGCCGGGGACAATTCGCCGGGCGGCAGGACACCCTGAGCTACTTCGCGCCGCGAGACAACACCGACGATACGACGCGCCGCGGCCTGGTGCAGCGGATCGCGGTCGGGCTGGTGCGCTACGCCGCCGCCACTCCGGCGGTGGATCGGTTGATCGTGGGATTCCGCGCCCCACCGGGCGGCTATGCCGCTTCGCCACCGACGCGGGATCCCTGGGACTACTGGGTCTTCCGCCTGAGCGGGAACACGAACTTGAACGGCGAGGCATCCAGCAAGTTCACGAACTTCAACGGATCGGTCTCGGCGGCCCGGATCACCGACAAGTCGAAGCTCCGGCTCTCGTTCAACGAGAACTACAGCCGGAGTTCATTCAATTTCGACGTGGTGGACAGTACCTACGGGGATACGACGATCTTCTCGCACCAGGAGAACAGTCTCAGTGAGTCGACCTATCTGAACGGCGACGCGTTGGTCGCCTTCAGTGTCGGCGGCCGCTGGTCGATCGGAGGGGAAGCGACGGCCACGCGCTCGACCTCGCTGAATGAAACCTTCGCCCTGCGGGTGGCGCCGGGGATCGAGTACGACCTGTTCCCCTATTCCGAGTCGGCCCATCGGATCCTGACCCTGCGCTACCAGATCGGGTTCAACCGCTTCGTCTACGGCGATACCACGATCTTCGACCGGACCCGGGAGACCCTGATGGACCAGACACTGAACGTGTCGTTCAATGCGGTGCAGCCGTGGGGTTCCGCAGGGCTCTCGCTGGAAGCGGCGCAGTATCTCAATGACCTGAGTCACAACCACCTGTCCATGTTCGCCAACGCCAGCGTGCGGGTGCTGCGGGGGTTGTCGCTCAACTTCTTCGGCAGCGTCTCATCGATCCACGACCAGCTCTACCTGTCGCGGGCCGATCTGAGTCCGGTCGACGTGTACCTGCAACGCCGCCAGCTGGCCACGAACTATCGCTATTCCCTCTATACCGGCCTGAGCTACAGCTTCGGGTCGATCTTCAACAACGTCGTCAACCCGCGCTTTGAGGGTGGCGGCGGCAGCTTCTTTTTCAACTGATGATCAGGGGTCGATCACCGGCCGTTCTCCCGGGGTGCCCCGGGGGCCGGCTGCGCGGGTACTCCGCACTCCCGGCCACCAGTTCCACCGGCCCGCCAGGTGCATGAAGGCGGGGACCAGCACCATCCGCACCAGTGTGGCATCGAGCAGCACGGCCACGGCCAGGCCGAAGCCGAGGAACTGCATCACCAGCACCCGCGCAAAAGCGAAGACGCCGAACACCATGATCATGATGAGCGCAGCCGACGTGATCGTCGAGGCGGTGGCGGAGAGGCCCTCCATCGTCGCCTGACTGTTCCGGCCGTGGGTGTCGTAGGCTTCCTTGATCCGGGCCAGAAGGAAAACCTCGTAGTCCATCGACAGCCCGAACACCACGGCGAAAACGAGCACCGGCACCGCCACGAAGATCGCGTCGGCGGGACCATCGAGGCCGAAGATCCGCGCACCATACCCGTATTGGAACACCAGCACGATGATCCCGAACGTCGCGCTGACCGACAGCGAGTTCATGATCACCGCCTTGATCGGCACCAGCAGCGACCGGAACGCGATCGCCAGCATCACGGCAGTGGATCCGAGAATGAGCAGCACCATCAACGGGAAGCGCCGCAACAGGTCGTCCTGGAAATCGACGCTCGCCGCCTGATAGCCCCCCACCCGAATAGTCGCTCCCCGCAGGCCCTTGGGTGGCCGGGTGCCGAGAATGCGCGCGGTGCGCACAAAATCCATCGCGGTGGTGAGCGAGGTCGTATCGGCAACCAGCACGTCGATCAGGGCCACCCGGCCGTCGCCGCTCAGGTACGCGTCGAGGAAGGGGCCGTATTGCGCCCGCGCCCGGGGCAGGTCGCTGTAGAGCAGTGAATAGCCGAGCAGCGACCCACCGGGTTCAAGCGAGACGATGCTCCGGACGCTGGCCACCCGCCCGTCGGCCTTGAGGGAGTCGCTGAACTGCATCAATCCGCGGAGGCTCGCGGCGTCGACCGCGGTCCGGCCCGGTGGGAATTCGATGACCACCCGGACCGGAAGGATGACTCCGGCGGCGCCGATCTCCTGCAAGGTCTGCACCCCGCGCCCCGCCTCGGTCGCGAGCGGCCACCAGTTCCGTGCCGGCAGTCCGATGCGGATGAGGATCATCGGCGCGCTGAGCAGCGCCACTCCGATCCCGCCCAGCGTGAGGGCTCGGCGCGGATGGCGCGCGAGGCTTCGGGCCCAATTCTCCCAGATAGTCGGGGCGTGATACCAGGCCAGTCGGCGCGCCAGCCAGCGGGGGCGGTCAATCTGACGCCCGATGATGGCGAGGAGTGCCGGCAGCAGCGTCGTCGCAAGCAGGACGGCGGTGATGACGACCACCAGGCCGCCGATCCCGACGCTCTGCGTTTCGATGAGCGGAGTGAATACCAGGGCGGCAAATCCGACGACGACGGTGAGACCGGAGGTCACCACCGCGGCGCCGGCGGTCCGCAGCGTCTGCACCGCGGCCTGGGTCGGCGGCAGCCCGCGGGTCAATTCTTCCCGGAAGCGTGTCACCACCAGCAGCGAATAATCGATCCCCACGCCGAGGCCGATCATCGACGTCATGTTCAGGACGAAGACCGACATCGGCATGAAGCGGGTGAGCACGCCCACGATCGCGAGAGTCACCGCGATTGCGAGGAACCCGACGATGAGCGGGAGGATGGCGGCAAGCAGCGCGCCGAAGGCGAGCACCAGGATCACGAGCGTGAGCGGAAGCAGTCGCTGCTCGCTCCGCTTGCTGTCCTGGGCGCTGACGTTGCGGATGTCTACGTCCAGCGGCGAGCGCCCCGTCACCTGCACCACGTAGCGCTCGTGACCGGGCTGCACATCGAACGCGCGGTGCAAGACCGCGCGGTAGGGCTCCACCAGCGCGCCGCCGCTGTCCGAAGTCGGCACCTTGAGCGCGACGACGAAGAACGTCGTCCGGCCATCGCGGCTGGTGAATACCGAGTCACCGGTCGACCCGAACGACAGGACGTCCCGCACGTAGGGGAGGCGCTTCGATGCCGCCGCGAGGCTGTCCACCAGCGCCCGGCCAGCGCCTTCGGTGAGGCGTCCAGGGCCCTGCACCGTCACCGCGAAGTATTCGCTCAGGGGCTCGGGGAAACGGTTGCGGATGAGCGAGTCGGCCTGAGAGGCCTCGGTGGGATGCCGGCTCCCGCCGCGGGTGTTGAGCAGCGCCGGCGTCCTCGGCGCGGCGCGGACCGCAAAGAACCCGGCCACGACCCACGCGAGGATCACCACCCAGCGCCATCGCACCAGCGTTTGCGCTACAACACCCATCGCCCGCGTGTCTCCTTTGTGCGCCGTGTCGTCCGCGGGCGATCAACAAACGCCGCGGCGGCCCAATGTTAGGTGCCCCCCAGCCCTGACGCTAGCGTCCGATGCGGTCTCCGCCGTATTCTCCCCTGCCATGCGCCTGCGCCCCCTTGCCACCCTGACCGCGCTGCTCTGCGCCGCCGCCCTCGGTGACATGATCCACCGGGCGTGGCTCGCGCACCGCTCGCCACCCGCCGAGCCATCTGCTTCGGCGCGCTCCATGCTGGCGGCGCATGCGGCCCCGGCCGCCCGGGCTGCCCCGCTGGCGGCGACCCCCGCGGACACGCTGACCTCCCTCGAGCGCCTCGACGCGCGCAACCAGCTCGCCGCCGCCACCGGCACGGTGTATTTCGATTCCCTGCTCGCCGAGGCCGATTCCACTCTCCGGCGCTGGCCCGATTCGACCCTCGGCGGGCTGCGCGTCGCCATCATGGGCGGCTGGCCGCCGGGATGGCGATCCGACATGATCGGTCAGGTGCGCGCAGCCCTTGAGGCCTGGCACTCGGCGGTCCCGGCGATCCATTTCCTCGAGATTCCCGATTCCACGGGGGCTAATATCGTGGTGCATTGGGTGGAGAACCTCGGGAGCCATCGGACTGGCGAGGCGAACATCACTTGGGATCGCGCGGGCCGGATCCACCACGTCGACGTCTCGCTCGCACTCGTTGATCCCGGCGGCCAACCCCTCTCCGCTCGCGCTCTCAGCGCCGTCGCGGTCCACGAACTCGGCCACGCGCTCGGTCTTTCCCACTCTCCGGATTCAAACGACGTCCTCTACTCCCGGACCCGCACCGGGGAACTCTCACCCCGGGATCTGGCCACCATCCGTCTCCTCTATCAGTTGCGTCCGGGGAAGATCCGGCAATGAGATCCCGACTTCGCGTCGGCATCGCGGTGGCGGTGCTGGCGCTTGGGTTCGGTCCGCCGGTGCTCGCGGCCCAGGCGTTTGATGGCGCCGATGCCGCCGTCACCGCCGGGATCCGTCAGGGGGTCTATCCCGGCGCCGTCCTCGTCGTCGGCTCGCACGACCGAATCCTCCACGCCGCCGCCTTCGGCCGGTTCACCTGGGGCCGCCATTCGGCGCGGGTCTCCGTGGATTCGACGGAATGGGATCTCGCCTCGCTCACCAAAGTCGTGGCGACGACGCCCGCGGTGATGCTTCTGGTCGATCAGGGACGGATCGATCTCGATGCACCGGTGCGGCGGTACCTCGCGCGCTTCGCCGGCGCGGAGAAGGACCGCGTCACGGTGCGGATGCTGCTCGATCACACCAGCGGGGAGCCGGCCTGGGTGCCGTTCTTCCGGCTCGCGCCTTCACGGGACAGCGCCATCGCCCTGCTCTTTGCAACGCCGCTGGCCCGGAAACCGGGCCTGGCACCGGTGTACAGTGACCTCAATGCCCTTCTCCTCGGTCTGCTCGTCGAACAGGTGACCGGAGAACCGCTGGACCGTTTCGTCGGCCGGGAGCTGTTCGATCCGCTGATAATGACGGCGACGCGGTTCCGCCCGCCATCCTCCTGGCGTCCACGGACCGCTCCGACCGGCCGCTATCGCGGGCACCCGGTGGCTGGTGCGGTGAACGATCAGAACTCCGCCCGGTTCGGCGGCGTTGCCGGACACGCCGGCCTCTTCAGCACCGGTAGCGACCTTGCCCGCTATGCGCAGTTCTGGCTGCGGCGGGGAACGTTGGCCGATGGACGCGGGCTGGTCCGCCAGGCGACCATCGACACATTCCTCTCCCCCTCCCCTGCGAGCGGACATCGCCTGCTCGGTTGGGAACGTCCCGATCCCGCTGAGTATCACCCCGATCCGTATGGGGCGCTGCTGTCCGCGAGCGCATACGGACACACCGGGTGGACCGGGACGCAGCTCTGGATCGATCCCGCGCAAGACCTCTTCGTCGTGCTGCTCACCAATCGCAGCTATGACCCGCGGGTCCGAAAGCCGTTCACTGCACTGCATGCCGTCCGGGGCCTGGTAGCCGATGCCGTAGTGCGGGCGGTTTGCGGCGACAACCCTTCGGCCGGGCGCTGTTGACCGGGACTGCCCGGGGTCTAGTTTGCAGGAGGCCCCGCGCTGGGCGGAGCCAAAGGAGGGACGAATGTTGACCGCGGAAACGGTGCGAAAGGCTCTCCGGGCCGTGAAAGATCCGGAACTCAACTTGAATGTGATCGACATCGGACTGATCTACGACGTAACGGTCTCCGATGCCGGAGATGTCCACGTGAAGATGTCGCTGACCTCCCCCGGCTGTCCCTCGGGCCCCGAGATCATGGGAGACGTGGAGCGGGTGGTGAAGGATCTTGAAGGAGTGGGGTCGACCGAAGTGGAGCTGGTCTGGGATCCGTACTGGACCCCCGAGCGGATGGATCCGAGG
>JBIOIC010000046.1:0-11604 GCA_044449625.1 Gemmatimonadales bacterium
ACCCTCGATTTCCCCCTCCGCGGGATCTGGACCGCCCTCCGGACACCGGCCCCCGGCGGCCCTGGACACGGCACCGACTTCCTGGGCCAGCGCCACGCGTACGACTTCGTCCGCCCGACTGGGCGCGTCTGGTCGCCGTACGGCGCCTCGGCCCTGGTCCACGCATACGGGCTCGTGCCCGCCACTGCGTTCGCGGCGTGGGATGCGCCCGTGCTCGCCGCCGAGTCGGGGCGCGTCGTCGTGGCACTGGACGGGTGGCCGGACCGGCGCTGGATGAATGCCGCCTGGGAACTGGCCCGCCTCCGGTTCGGCGGACGGATCCGGCCCCTGCATATCACCTCCACAAACTGGCGCCCCCTCGCGGGGAACTACATTCTCCTGCAGGGCGCGGCCGGGATCACGATGTACGCCCACCTGCGGAACGGCTCCATCTGTGTACGGATCGGCGAGGAGGTCTCCGCCGGTCAGATCCTCGGTACCGTCGGCAACTCCGGACGGAGCTCGATGCCGCATCTGCACTTCCATCTGATGGACCGTCCCGACGGCCTCCAGGCCCGCGGCATCCCCTGCGTGTTCCGCGACCTCGAGCGCCGCGACGGGAGCAATTGGGTGGCCGAGATTGGGATCCCTGCGGCCCGACGATGCCTGAGGCACGTCGTACCCGCACCCTCCCGGCCCCGATGAATCCGGCCCTCCTCCTCATCGACATCCAGCAGGGGCTCGACGACCCGCGCCTGGGGCAACGGAACAATCCCGACGCCGAAGGGAACATCGCGGCCCTCCTCGCCGCTTGGCGTGCCTCCCACCGCCCGGTCATCCACGTCCAGCACATGTCGGTGGAACCCGATTCTCCCCTCCGGCCCGAGCTCCCGGGGAACGCCTTCAAGCCCGAAGCACTTCCCGAACTCGATGAGCTCGTCTTTCAAAAGACGGCAAACAGTGCCTTCATCGGCACCGAACTCGAAGCCCACCTCCGCGCCGCACGGATTGACCACCTCGTCATCGTGGGGCTCACCACCGACCACTGCGTCTCCTCCACCGCGCGAATGGCGTCAGACCTGGGTTTCGCCGCGACGGTCGTGTCCGATGCGACCGCCACCCACGAACGCACCGGCTCCGACAACGAGTGCCTCGGCGCCGAGGAGATGCACCGCGCCGCCCTCGCCTCCCTGCGGCACGAATTCGCCGCGGTGCGCTGCACGGCGGAGCTCCTTGCGGACCTCGCGCCCGCGCGATGACGTCGCCCCCATCGCTTCGGACCCCGCTCTTCACGGCCGTCGCGCTGGTCGCCTTCGCTGGCAACTCGCTCCTCTGTCGGCTGGCACTCCGCTCCCATTCCATAGATGCGGCGAGTTTCTCTGCGGTGCGCCTCGCGGCGGGAGCCGGAATGCTCGCTCTCCTGCTCCACTGGCGACAAGCTTCCGCCCCGCGGCAGACCGGCTCCTGGATCTCCGGCGGCTATCTCCTCCTGTATGCGGTGCCGTTCTCTTTCGCGTACGTGAGCCTCAGTGCCGGGACCGGCGCGCTCCTTCTCTTCGGTGCCGTCCAACTCACGATGGTGCTGGTCGCCATCCGGCGGGGGCAGCGCCCCGGCACGGTCCAATGCATCGGACTTCTCGTCGCCTTTGGCGGCCTCGCGTATCTCTGTCTTCCCGGGATCACGGCACCCTCGCCGGTCGGCGCCGCACTGATGCTCGTCGCCGGGATCGGCTGGGGCCTCTACTCCCTCCGGGGACACGGTTCCGCCGATGCCCTCGGCCAGACCGCCGGCAACTTCGCCCGCACAATCCCCCTCGTCCTCGTGGTGTGGCTCGTGGCCTCGCCGAGCGTCCACCTCGAGCCGGGCGGCATCCTGTGGGCCCTGCTCTCGGGCGCCGTGACCTCGGGACTGGGATACGCGATCTGGTATAAGGCCCTGCCGCATCTCTCCTCGGTCACCGCGGCCGCTGTTCAGCTCGCGGTCCCGCTGCTGGCCGGGGTCGGCGGAATCCTGCTGCTCGATGAGGAGTTCACCCTCCGCCTCGCCATGGCGTCGGTGCTCATCCTCGGAGGGATCGGCGTCACCATCATCGGCCGCGCCCGCAGTTGACGACCGCGGGCTGGCGGCCCGACCAGGCGCCGCCGAACACGACACCTCCCCTAGGAATACGCCACGATGTACCATATCCGCCAGGCCGACCTCCCTTTCGTCGGGAGCTCCCACCAATTCGCCGGAGCGGAGCATGGTGACGTCAACGTCTCCGTCTTCCTCCTGAGCGCCCTCCCCGGGCGGGGGCCCGGGCCGCACCGTCATCCCTACGATGAGATCCAGTTCGTGCGGGAGGGCCGCGGGCACTGGGTCGTCGATGGAAAAGAATTCGACGGCGGCGCGGGCGATATCTTCGTCATCAAGGCCGGGGAGATCCACAGCTTCAAGAACACCGGCGATACCCCGCTGGTGCAGGTCGATGTGCATATGAGCCCGCGATTCATTCAGGAAGACCTGCCCTAGCGCGCCCAGTGCGCATGGCCGGCCGGCGTGATCGCCTTGACAGCGCATCGAACGGCCCGCAAGCTCAAGCTCCGCCGTACACCTTCCCGAGACAACTGACCCCTGCCCGCTCCGGGCGCGAGGAACCGATGCACTGGGATACCGGCAACATTGCGTTCATGCTCGTCTCCACCAGCCTCGTGATGCTGATGACCCCCGGACTGGCGTTCTTCTATGGCGGCCTGGTGGGCCGGAAGAACGTACTCACCATCATGATCCAGAGCTTCGTCTCCATGGGCGTGACGACGGTCCTCTGGGTCGTGTGCGGCTACTCGATGGCGTTCAGCGGGAGTTATGGTGACGCCGTCAACCCCGATATCGGCGGCGTGATCGGCAACTTCCACCTGGCCTTCCTGCACGGAGTGACGGCGACGACACCCTTCCCCGCCTCGCCCACCATCCCCCTGGTCGTGTTCATCGCCTACCAGATGATGTTCGCGCAGATCACGCCGGCCCTGATCACCGGCGCTTTCGCGAATCGGGTCACCTTCAAGGCCTACCTGCTCTTCCTGGTCGCCTGGCTGCTGCTGGTGTACTTCCCGGTGGCGCATATGGTCTGGGGCGGCGGGCTCCTGCAGCACAACGGCGTCCTCGATTTCGCCGGCGGCATCGTGGTGCACGCGACCGCCGGTTTCGCGGCACTCGCCGCGGTGTTCTACGTCGGCAAGCGCCGCGTGGCCGACGCCGGCCTCCACAGCATCCCCCTGGTGGCCCTCGGCACCGGCCTGCTCTGGTTTGGCTGGTACGGCTTCAACGCCGGCAGTGAGCTCAAGGTCGACCCCATCACCTCGATCGCCTTCCTCAATACCGACATCGCCGCCTCCTTCGCCGCCATCACCTGGCTGGTTCTGGCGTGGACCATCGAGAAGAAGCCGAAGTTCGTCGGCCTGCTGACCGGGTCGATCGCCGGACTGGCCGCGGTCACTCCCGCCGCCGGCTTCGTGACCATCGGAACGGCGGTGTGTATCGGCGTCGGAGCCAGCGTGGTCTGCTACTACGCGATCTGGCTCAAGAACCGGATGCAGTGGGACGATGCGCTGGATGTCTGGGGGGTCCACGGTGTGGGCGGCGTGGTGGGAGTGATCTCGTTGGCGCTCTTCGCGAGCAAGGTGGTCAACCCCGACGGCGGCGCCGACGGGCTGGTGTATGGTGGCACGGCATTCTTCCTGAAGGAGATCGGGGCGGTTGCCGCGGCCGCGGCCTATGCCTTCGCGTTCACCTACATCATGCTCTGGGTGATCGACCGGATCACCGCGGTGAAGGTGACGGCGGCCGACGAGCAAATGGGCTTGGACCAGACGCTGCACGGCGAGCAAGCCTATATCTAAGACGCGATCGCACCCGCTCGACGCCGCACTATCCGCGTATCTGGCAGGTACGGCGTCACGGGACACGACCCGCGACCTGCTACGTACCGCGCTGACGGGCGGTCAGCGCTGGGACGGCGATCTCAGCGCCCTCTCACCGGCGCAGCAGTCCGATGTCAGCACACTCCTGAACGAGGTCACGGCGGAGGTCCTTCGGGTCCGGCATCGTACCACGCCGCGTGCTCGACCGTTCGGCTACAAGGTGATCGCCGGAGTCCTGGCCGTCGACGCCGTGAGCATACTCCCGGACCTGATCGTCCCGCTCCTCTATCCGAGTGGGGAGGCGGGCGTGGCGACCCCGTGGCAGTTCCGAGCGCTCAACACCGCGACGATGATCGCCGCGGCCCTCGGCGCCTGGATGATCTGGACGGAGCGTCGGAGGGCGCCCGAGGCCTACGTCACCTGGGCTGCTGTCGCGCTGGCCACCTCGATCTATGCGACCCTGATCATCACGCCGATGGACCCGGATCTCGTCGCCCTCCTGCCGCCCCCGGAGCCCGGTCTGGTGATCCTCGTGATCGCCTTGAAAGTCCTGCTGCACGGACTGGTGTATTGGTATCTCGCGCGGCATCGCCCACCTGGTCCGATGACCGCGCCTGCTCCAGTACCCACCTGATCCCCGCGACTGGTGACTCCGACCGGCGCCCGCCATATTCTGGCACGCTCCCTTACGACATCGCTGGAGTCTCATGGCCGCACGACCGAAGAAGAAGGCCGCGCCCCGGCCCCACCGCGGAACGCTGGCGCAGCGCCAGTCCGCACTGCTCCGGCTCTCGGCCGAAGTCGCCGCCGCGCACGATGAAGCGGAGGTGTGCCAGCGCGTCGTCGCCGGGCTCCACGATGACGACCTCGGCTACGACTTCCTCGGCATCTTCCTCCTCGACCAGAGCGGCGATCGCGTCCTCAAGGCGAGCGAGGGGTGGCCGGGGGTGCCCGCCAACTGGCGCGTGCGTCCCGGCGAAGGCCTGAGCGACCGCGCCATCCGCGACGGGAAGCTCCACTACACCGCCGCCGTCGCCGGGGAGAAGGCGTACCTGCCGAGCCTCAACAGCGGTTCCGAGGTGGACGTGCCGCTCCGCGTGGACGACCAGACGATCGGCGTGCTGGTGGTCGAGAGCACCGAGCCGAACGCCTTCACCCCCGCCGATTTCAAGGTCCTCACCGCCGTCGCCGAGCTCGCGAGTCTCGCCATCGGACGGGCCCGCCTCCTGGTGAACGCACGCCGCCGAGCCGATGAACAGCAGGCGCTCCTCGACACGATGGCCGATCTCTCCGGCCAGCTCGAGCTCTCCAAGCTCCTCCACGCCGTGCTCGGGCGCGCGGTGGCGCTCCTCGGCGTGACCGGCGGCGAGCTCGCGATCTTCGAAGAGGCGACGCAGGAACTTGTCATCGTCGCCAGCACCGGCATCTCCCGTGATTCCACCGGCACCCGTCTCGCCCTTGGCGAAGGAGCGATGGGCAAGGTGGCGGTCTCCCACGAATCGCTGATCATCCCCAACTACGACGAGTGGACGGGACGCTCCGCCAAATACTCCGACGTCCGCGACACGGTGCAGGCGGTGATGGTCGCACCCCTCCTCATCGGCCCCAGGCTCGTCGGCGCCATTGCCAGCACCCACGCCGATCCGACTCGCAACTTCGGCACCGACGACCTCCGTCTCCTCCAGCTCTTTGCCCCCCAGGCCGCCATCGCCATCGAGAACGCCCGGCTCTACACCGCCGCCCAGCGCGAGAAGGAGTATTTCGCCGCGGTAGTGGCCAACAGCCCCGTGGCCATCGTCACCCTCGAAGTGGACGGGAAGATCACCTCGCTCAACCCCGCCTTCGAGACGCTCTTCGGCTACACCCAGGAGGAGGCCCTCGGACGGGACCTGGACGCCCTCATCAACGATGAGCGCACCCTCTCGGAGGCCTACGCCTACACCACCCAGGCCACCCACACCACCGCCAAAGGGATCGGCCGGCGGCGCCGGAAGGATGGCTCGCTGCTCGACGTCGAGCTCGCCGGCGTCCCGGTGACGGTCGAGGGAAAGAACGTCGGCATCATGGCGCTCTACCACGACGTGACCGACCTCTTGAAGGCGAAGAGCGAGGCGGAATCGGCCAACCAGGCCAAAAGCCGCTTCCTCGCCAACATGAGCCACGAGCTCCGCACTCCGCTGAACGCAATCATCGGCTACAGCGAGATGTTAAAGGAGGACGCCGAGGACCGGGGAAACCGGGAGTACGCCGCCGATCTGGAGAAGATCCGCTCCTCCGGCAAGCACCTTCTGGCGCTCATCAACGACGTCCTCGATCTCTCCAAGGTCGAGGCCGGCAAGATGGAACTCTATCTTGAGACCTTCGACGTCCGGCCGCTGCTGGAGGAGGTGAGGACGACCGTCCAGCCGCTCATTGCCCAGAAGGCCAATACGCTCAAGGTCGAGGTGGCCGCCGACATCGGGGCCGTCCGCGCCGACCTCACCAAGGTGCGGCAGATGCTCCTCAACCTCCTCTCCAACGCCACCAAGTTCACCAACAAAGGGGCGATCCACCTCACCGTCTCTCGCGCCACATCGTCATCCTGGGCGGGACAGGATATCCTCTTCGCCGTTCGCGACGAAGGTATCGGGATGACGCCCGAGCAGCAGTCGCGGCTCTTCGAGGCCTTCTCCCAGGCGGAGGCCTCCACCACCCGGCGTTTCGGCGGCACCGGTCTCGGCCTCGCGATCACCCGCCACTTTTGCGAGATGATGGGGGGTCGCATTGACGTCGCGAGCACCCCCGGCGTCGGTTCGACCTTCACCATCCGGATCCCCGAGGACGTCGAGGCCGCCGCGGGCGGTGCGGCCGCGCCCGCAACCACTCCGGCGGGCGACGCATCGGCAGGGCGGATCCTGGTCATCGACGACGAGGCCGCCGTGCGGACCCTGATGCGCCGCTTCCTGACGCGGGAAGGCTTCATCGTCGACGAGGCGGCGAGCGGAACCGCGGGTCTGGCGCTGGCCCGGACGACTCGCCCTGATGCGATCACCCTCGACGTGATGATGCCGGGGATGGACGGCTGGGAGGTGCTTGCCGCCCTCAAGGCGGACCCCGCCCTCGCCGACGTCCCGGTCATCATGCTCACCGTCGTCGACGACAAGAAGCTGGGCTACGCCCTCGGCGCCACCGAGTACCTCACCAAGCCGATCGACCGGGAGCAACTGCGCCGGGTGCTGGCCCGCTATCGCGCCGATGACGAGGCCCGGCGGGTGCTGGTGGTGGAGGACGATGCGCCGACCGCCGAGCTGGTCCGGCGTACCCTGGAGGCCGAGGGCTGGACGGTCGAGCAGGCGCGAAACGGCCGGGAGGGGCTCGCGCGATTCGACGCGGCGGCGCCGTCGCTCATCCTCCTCGACCTGATGATGCCGGAAATGAACGGCTTCGACTTCCTCGAGGCGTTGCGAGCGCCGCCGCGATCGAGTGACGCGCCGGTCATCGTCCTCACCGCCAAGGACCTGACCGCCGAGGACCACCGGCGCTTGAACGGCCACGTGAGCGCGGTGCTGCAGAAGGGCGGCTACTCCCGCGACGAACTCCTTTCGGAGATCGCCTCGCGCCTCGGGAACCGGATCCGGCGCCCCCACCCCCCAGCGACGGAGAGATCCTGATGCCGCGCGTGCTGCTGGTCGAGGACAACGAAATGAATCGCGACATGCTGTCGCGCCGGCTGACCAAGAAGGGGTATGAGGTGGAGATGGCCGTCGATGGCGCCCAGGGAGTGGAGATGGCGCGGCAGGGCGCCTACGACATCATCCTGATGGACATGAGTCTGCCCATCGTCGATGGCTGGGAAGCCACCCGCTTGATCCGCGCCGCCGACGGGCTCGGCGCCATCCCCATCATCGCGCTCACCGCCCACGCGATGGCGGGGGACCGGGACAAAGCGATGGCGGCGGGTTGCAGCGACTACGACACCAAGCCGGTGGAGATCGACCGGCTGCTCGCCAAGATGGCCGCACTCCTCGGCGGGACGCCGTGAGCGGGGCCACCGGCCTGCTCACGGCCGCGGAGGTCTCCTCCCTGCGGCACGACCTCCGCACCCCCGTCAATCACATCGTGGGCTACTGCGAGCTCCTCCTGGAAGATGCGGCGGATGACGCGGAGGAGGGCCGCCGGGTGGCACTCAAGGCGGCGATCGCCGGTGCGCGCGCGGTGATCGCCCTGATCGACGCCGGCCTTCCCTCCACCGGGCAGGGAGTAGGGCGCGCTGACGTGGACGCGCTCTACCTTCGGCTCCAGGCACCGCACGATCGAATACTCGCGGCGATGGATCTGCTCGGTCCATTGGGCGCGCACCCGGGGGACGACGGGTTCCTCTCCGATGTCGCCCGCATCCGCCACGCGACCGGCCGCCTCCTCGCGACCGAGCGATCGGCTGCACATCCGGCCGCACCGACGGTGGCGGCGGCCACCCGCGCACCATCGGGCACACACTCCGGCGTGCCGGCCCGGGGCCGGATACTCGTGGTGGACGACGTCGCGGACAACCGCGAGGTGCTGGTGCGTCACCTCGTCCGGCAGGGCTACGAGGCCGAGACCGCGGCCGATGGCGCAACGGCGCTGCAGATGGCGGGCCAATCCTCCTACGATTTGATGCTGCTCGACGTCCGGATGCCGGGGATCGACGGCCAGGAGGTGCTGGTGCGGATCAAGCGCGATCCGGCGACCCGCGACCTCCCCGTCGTGATGATCTCGGCCGCCGATGAGCTCGAGACGATCGCCGCCTGCATCGAGGCGGGGGCGGAGGATTTCCTCCCCAAACCGTTCGATCCGGTCATCCTGCGGGCCCGGGTGAGCGCCTCGGTGGAGAAGAAGCGGCTGCGCAACATGGAAGTGGACTACCTCCGGCAGGTGGACCGGGTGGTCGCGGCGGCGGCGGCGGTCGAGAGCGGCCACTACGTCCCCGGCCTCCTGGCCGAAGTGGCGGAGCGGGATGATGCGATCGGCCACCTGGCACGGGTCTTCGGCGCGATGGCCGCCGGGGTGCGCGCCCGCGAGGAGCGCCTGAGCGCCCAGGTGAGCACGCTCCGCCAGGAGATCGACGCGGCCAAGCAGGGCGGCGCGATGAGCGAGTCCGCCGAGCTCGATACCGGGACGCTCCTTCCCGGCGCGCGCTTCACCGACCGGTACACGATCCTGCGGGTGGTGGGCCGCGGCGGAATGGGGACGGTCTACAAGGCGCACGATCGCGAACTCGCCGAGGACATCGCGATCAAGCTGCTGCGCCCCGAGATGCTCCACGGCGATCCCACGATGGCCGAGCGCTTCAAGACCGAGATCCGGCTGGCCCGGCGGATCTCGCACTCGAACGTCGTCCGCACCCACGACTTCGGTGAACATGAAGGCGCGTACTACGTCACCATGGAGTACGTCGAGGGGATCACGGTGCGCGAGCTCATCGACCTGCGCCGCCGGCTCTCCCCCGCGGCGACCCTCGGCATCGCCCGGCAGCTCGCCCTGTCGCTCGCGGTCGCGCACGAACAGGGGGTGGTCCATCGCGACATCAAGCCGCAGAACCTCCTGCTCGATGCGGCGGGCGTCCTGAAGGTGATGGACTTCGGAATCGCGAAGCTGACCGACCGCGCCAGCACGCTGACCGAATCGGGAATGGTGGTGGGGACGCCGGCCTATATGGCGCCGGAGCAGTTGCTGGCGGAGGAAGTAGACGCCCGGAGCGACCTCTATGCCGCCGGAATCGTGCTCTATGAGTGCCTGACGGGTACGCTGCCGTACGAGGCCCTGAACCCGATCTCCCTCATCGCCAAGGTGCTGAATCAGGTCCCGCAGTCACCCCAGGAACGAAACCCCGAAGTTCCCGCCCCGCTCTCCTCGCTCATCCTCCGCCTGATGGCGAAGGACGCCGCCGAGCGCCCGCAGAGCGCCGTCGAACTGGGGGAACTCCTGGCGCAACTCAAGTGAGGAACCTCGTGCGAATCACACCCATCCCGTTGCTGCTCTTGGCGCTCGCCGCCTGCACCTCGCGCAATCCCCGCGACCCCATTCCCGGCTCCACCGCGCTGCTCACGGGAAGCTGGGAGCTCGTGGCCCATCGGACCGGGCAACCCGACATTCACGCGACCGTCACCCTCGCCCCGTCGGCGCCGACTGATTCGACGGTGCCAGCACCGCTCAAGGGTGGCACGCTCGAAGGCCATTTCCGGCTCGGCGATCACGGCTGGCTCCCGAGCCCGCCGACCGATTCGGGCGTCTCTGCCTTCATTGCCTCTGACAGCGCCGTGATCCTCTACCTGCGCCTGGAGGGTCGCTGCAGCAATTGCGGCAACCTGGGCTTTGCTGGGCGACTTGCCGACGGCGAGGTGACCGGGCACTGGACCCAGGAACTCACCGCCCCCGCAGCCGAGGGGACGTTCACGCTGCGGGGGTCGTCCTCAAGCAGGGCGGCGCGGCGAGGTGAGGCTCAATAGATGACCTGATAGTTGATCCGGAATCCGCGCGCCGGCTGCGGGATGAAATCCTTGACGACGGACAGATTGTCCCGGTAGACGGTGTTGAACAGATTGTCGATGTGCAGGCTGATGTTGTGCACGGCGCGCGCCTGGAAGAGCCGGAGGCCGATGCCGAGGTTGGTGACCGCATAGCCGCTGGTCGGGGTATCGCCGGCGCCCAGGCGGTCCTGGCTCGCGGCGAGCCGTTCTTCGATCATCCCGCTCCAGCGGTCATCCTGGTACGCCGCCCGGAGCAGGCCCCGCAGCGGCGGAGTGAACGGCAGCGGCTGGCCCAGTCTCGTGTCCTCGGCCCGCACATAATCGGAGCTGGCCCGCAGGGCAAAGTGCGCCGCCGGCTGGACCGTCACCACCGCTTCGAATCCTTCCAGGCGGGCGCTGGTGGCGGAGAACTGCCGCACCGGAAAACCCTGAATCGTGTCGCCGCGCAGGAAACCGAAGATGTAGTTGTCGATGGTGTTGACGTAGGGCGAGAGCTCGAAGGCAATCTGGTCGTAGCTCCCCTTGAGCGAAGCGTCCACCCCGAAGCCCTGTTCCGGCGCCAGGGTGCTCGTCCCCACCGAATAGGTCCCGCTCGCGGCATCCAACCCTTGGGCGAACAGCTCCTGCACCGTCGGTGCGCGGAATGAGCGCGCCGCGCTGAAGGAGAAGGTCAGGTTCGGCGTGAGTTGCCGGATACCCCCGATGGAGGCCGTGACCGCATTCGACAGCCGCGAGCTGTTGAGGGTCTGGAAAATGGTGTCGGTGGAGGCGGCATACGGATTGGTCTGGATCTTGTTGTAGTCATAGCGCAGGCCCGCCTGCAGCCGCGTGCCCGGCGTGGCAAGGTATTCCTCGTAGGCGTACCCGGCGATCCCGGTGGTCACCGAATTCGGCCCCAGGGGCTGGTCCCCCTCGATGGTCAGGTTCTCGATGTCGGTCCAGAGGCCCAGCGTACCCTGGAGCTTTCCGATTCGGCGCTGTCGCAGTTGCAGGACGGCGTTGAACGTCTGTTTGTGAAAATGATTGGCTTCGGGATCGGAGACGCCGGTGGAATCCTGGGCGGTCGGGAATTCGGAGTGATTGTAGTCGTTGTAGCTGGCGTTGAACCGCAGTTGGTCGGCAAATCCGCCGCTCACCCCGAGCAGACCTCGCAGCTCGATGGTGTTCCGCGTCTGGGCGATCCGTGAGGTGGTGGGCGGAATGCTGTCCCAATTCGGATTCGGCGGAGTCCCCGGAA
>JBIOIC010000047.1:0-11542 GCA_044449625.1 Gemmatimonadales bacterium
GAACGGGCCATCGTCTCCCGGTCGAGCGCCAACGTCAGGGCGCGGCGGACACCGCGGTCAGCGAAGATCGGATGCGGCTTGGCGTGATCGGCCGGGTCGCGCTGGTTATAGAGGAAGTATCCCACCATGAAAGTGGGCACGGCGAGCAGGCGCAGATCGGAATCGGCGCGGACCCGGTCCTGGTTGGTGACCGGGAGGATGTTCTCCAGCGCATCCCCCTCACCGGAGAGGAGGAGCGTCATCCGGGTATCGCCATCGGCGGAGGCGCGGAAGATCACCCGATCGAGTTTGGGGGCGCCGAGGAAATAGTCGCGATTGGCGGCGAGCTCGACGAACTGCCCGGCGACACCGCGGACCCACTTGAACGGACCGTCCCCGACCGGCGCGCGGGCAAAGTCCGAAGTCGCGAGGGCCGCCGGCGGGAGCGCGGCGAGGAGATGGGCCGGGAGGATCTGGACCTGGTAGGTCGCGTCGTAGAACTGGCTCGGATAGGCGTGGTCAAATCGGAAGACCACCCGGTGATCCCCTTCGGCCGTCACGCTGACGATGTCGTGCAGCAGCGTGGCGAGGCTCGGATTGATCGCCGGGTCCCGGCTCCGCGTGAAACTGAAGATCACGTCGGCGGCGGTCACCGGGACGCCATCGTGCCAGCGCGCGCGCGGATCGAGATCGAAGGCGAGGGTGACGGGATCGCGCCGGGTCCAGTGCGCCGCGAGCTGCGGGACGAAGCCGGCATCGCCATCACTCGAGAGGGTCGGCCCGAGACGGGCCAGACGGAGGAAGAGGAGGTCGGCGACATCCTGGTTGCTGGTCCCCTGGATGATCGTCGGGATCGGGAGCCCGGGATACTGGCCCGTCACCACGACGATGGTGCCGTGATCGGTCTGGGCGCGGAGCGGGAGGGAGACGATCCCCGCGGCGAGGAGGGCGAGGGCGAACGATCGGGTGCGCGGCATACCCTAACGAAACGCCGCGGCGGCCTTGTGCGCTAGGGGTCAGCGGCGCCAGGTCCATTCGGCGGAGCGGTACCGTTCGAGATGCGCCGCCGAATGCGCGATGGCCCGCCCGATCAGGCCGCCGCCGTCGCGCCACTCACCGGGCCAGGCGTCCTGGGTCGCGCGGGCCATCGCGGCGGTCACCTGATCGAGTCCGGCCGGATGCTTGAGCAGTGCCGCAAGGGAAATGTCGGCGCCGATCGGTGGAGCCCCGCGGGTCACGTCGTTCACGATCTCCTGCGAACCGCCGAGGAGGATGGAGCCGTGCTGGAGGAATGCGCCGCCGCGACGGAGCTGGGCGCTCCCGACCACCTTCTTCCCCCGGGCCACGATCTCGCCGCCGACGGGGGCCGCAAAGCAGGCGCCGTCCTCAAGGGCCGCCGGCGCGATCGGCTTCTTGGCGAGCGACACGCTCGCGCCGAGGGCGCGGAGTCCGTCGGCGAGCGCGGTGTGAATGGCGAGATAGGTCTCAGGCAATGAGCCGAAGGTCGCGATCGGTGCGGCGACGGCGTAGGTGAGTTCGGCCCGATGCCAGACGGCGCGGCCCCCGGTCGGCCGACGGACGACATCGAGCTTCTGCGCCGCTATGCGGTCACGATCATAACGCTTGAGCGCCGGTTCGTGCGCCCCGAAGGAGAGTGCGCCGGGCTCCCACTGATAGAACCGCAGGAGTGCCGCGCCCTCCGATTCCGCCAGCTCAAGCAGCGCCTCGTCGCGCGCCATGTTGACGGCGCCGGGGTGCGCGGAGTCGAGCCAGAGATGCCAAGTCATAGGGGAGAAAGGAGAAGGGAGAAAGGAGAAAGGGGGAAAGGGAGGGCGGCGGGCCCCGTTGCTTGTCCCTTTCCTCCCTTCTCCTTTCTCCCTTCTCCGCCGTTAGGTGCGGGTGCAGACGAGGTTGCGGTCGCCGTAGGCCCCGTCGATCCGGCTGACGGTGGGCCACGATTTGTGCGCCCGGGTCGCCGCCGTCGGGTAGGCGGCACGCTCCCGTGAGTAGGGGCGATCCCAGGCGTCGGCGATCACGTCCTCCAGCGGGTGGGGCGAGTGCACCACGACGTTGTTCCCCTTCGCCGCCTTCCCGCTCTCGATCTCGCGGATCTCTTCCCGGATGGCGATCAGCGCATCGCAGAAACGATCCAGCTCCGATTTGGGCTCGCTCTCCGTCGGCTCCACCATCAGCGTGCCGGCCACCGGAAAGGAGACCGTCGGCGGATGGAAGCCGAAGTCGATGATCCGCTTCGCCACATCTTCCACTTCGACAGCGGCCGATGCCTTGAACGGACGGCAGTCGAAGATGCACTCATGCGCCACCAGGCCGCCGGGGCCGGTATAGAGCACGGGGATGTGATCGCGCACCCGCGCGGCGATGTAATTGGCGCTCAGAATCGCGAGCTTGGTCGCCTCGGTCAGCCCGTCAGGACCCATCAGCGCGATATAGGCCCAGGAGATCGGAAGGATCGAAGCGCTCCCCCACGGCGCGGCCGAGATGGTGCCGCAGGAAGCTTCGCCGCCGACTTGGACCACCGGGTGACCGGGGAGGTACGGGGCCAGGTGCTTCGCCACTCCGATCGGTCCCATTCCCGGGCCGCCGCCGCCGTGGGGGATGCAGAAGGTCTTGTGCAGGTTCAAATGACAGACGTCGGCACCGATGTCGCCGGGGCGGCAGAGGCCGACCTGGGCGTTCAGGTTGGCGCCATCCATGTAGACCTGGCCGCCCTGCGCGTGCACGATCGTGCAGATCTCGGCGATCGACCCCTCAAAGACGCCGTGGGTCGACGGATAGGTCACCATCAGCGCCGCGAGGTTGGCCGCGTGCTCCTTGGCCTTCGCCTTGAGATCCTCGACATCGATGTTCCCCTGCACGTCGGTCCGGACCGGCACCACCTGAAGCCCCGCCATCACGGCGCTCGCGGGATTGGTACCGTGCGCCGAATTGGGAATGAGGCAGACGTTCCGGTGGCCCTGACTCCGGGCCGCGTGCCAAGCACGGATCACGGCGAGCCCGGCGAACTCTCCCTGCGAGCCGGCGTTCGGTTGCAGCGAGATCCGGGCGAAACCGGTGATCTCCGCCAGCCACGCCTCCAGCGTTCGGAAGAGCTCGGCGTAGCCCTGTGCCTGCTCGGCGGGCACGAAAGGATGCAGCCGCGCGAAGCCGGGGTTGCTGATCGGGTACATCTCGGCCGATGCGTTCAGCTTCATCGTGCAGGAGCCCAGCGGGATCATCGCCGAGGTGAGGGAGAGGTCGCGGGACTCGAGCGTCCGCATGTAGCGGAGCATCTCGGTCTCGGAGCGATGCTGATGGAAGACCGGGTGGGTCAGGTACTCCGAGGTACGGCGGAGCGGCTTCGGCACCGACGTTTCCGGCGGCGGCGCCAAGTCCTCGAGCTTGAACGGGAGCGGGCGGTCGAGGTTGAACGCGAGGACCAGCTGCTCAAGATCCGCCGGCGTGGTCGTCTCATCGACTGAAGCAGAGAGGCGGGTCGCCGAGACCTGGCGCACATTGATCCGGGCGGCGCGCATCGCCGCGAGAATCTGGGGCGCGAAGGCCGCGTCGACGTCGACGGCGACGGTATCGAAGAAGTGCTGGTGCGACACCTTGTACTTGAGCCGCGTGAGTGCTCCTGCCAGGAGCGCGGCACGGCTGTGGGTCCGCTCGGCGATGCGCCGCAGCCCCTCTGGGCCGTGCCAGACCGCGTACATCCCCGCCATCACCGCCAGGAGGACCTGGGCGGTGCAGACGTTGCTCGTCGCCTTCTCGCGGCGGATGTGCTGCTCGCGGGTCTGCAGCGCCATCCGGAGGGCGGGCCGGCCGGCGCGGTCCTTCGAGAGCCCGATGATGCGGCCGGGGAGGTGGCGCTTGCAGGCGTCGGTGGCGGCGAAGAAGGCGGCGTGAGGGCCGCCGAAGCCGAGGGGGACGCCGAAACGCTGCGAGTTGCCGACCGCGATGTCGGCGCCCCATTCACCCGGTGGGGTGAGGAGGCAGAGCGCGAGCAGATCGGTCGCCACGGTGACGAGGGCGCCGGCCGCGTGGGCCTTGGTGGCCAGCGCACGGAAGTCCCGCACTCCGCCGTCGGAGCCCGGATACTGGATCAGGCAGCCGATCGTGCCGGGAGTGAATTCGAACGCCGCCGGGTCGCTGATCACGATTACGATCCCGCGCAACCCGGCGCGGGTCCGCACCACGGCGATCGTCTGCGGATGGCAGTTCTCATCGACCAGGTACCGGAGCGCCCCGGTTTGCGTCGTGAGCGCCTGGGTCAGGTGCATCGCCTCGGCGGCGGCGGTCCCTTCATCGAGGAGGGAGGCGTTGGCGATCGGGAGCGCCGTCAGATCCGCGACGACCGTCTGGAAGTTGAGCAGCGCCTCCAGGCGTCCCTGGGCGATCTCTGCTTGGTAGGGAGTGTAGGCGGTATACCAACCGGGATTCTCCAGGATGTTCCGCTGGATGACGGGAGGCACCAGGGTGTCGTAGTAGCCCATCCCGATGTAGGAACGATAGAGCTCGTTCTTCGCGGCGAGAGCGCCGAGCGCCGCCATCACCTCGGCTTCGCTCCGAGCGGCGGGGAGATCGAGCGCGCGGCGGAGGCGGATCGCTGGGGGGACGATGGCGTCGATCAGGCCGTCGAGGGAGTCGTAGCCCACCGTCGCGAGCATCGCCGCGACGTCGGCCGCGCGGGGACCATTGTGACGGGTGGCGAAATGATCGGGGCCGACGAGGGTGCTGGTCTGCTTCGGAGTCACGGGAGATCGGCGGTGCGGGGTGATCGCGACCGGGGGGCCGGTCGCACATCCGCCCCGGAGCGGCGGGCCCCGGGGCGGAGAGTGGAGCTGCGGGTCTGCTGCACGGTCAACCGCCGATGTGCTTCGTGTAGTCGGCGGGAGTCATCAGGGCCTTGAGGGCGGCGGGATCCTTCACCCGGAGGGTGATCATCCAGCCGGCGCCGTAGGGATCGCGGTTGACCACCGCGGGATCGGCCTCGAGTCCGCCGTTGGCGCTGACGACCTCGCCGGCGACGGGCGCGAAGAGCTCCGAGACCGCCTTGACCGCCTCGATGGTGCCGAAGGCGCCGTGCTCGGTGACGCTCTGGCCCGGCTTCGGGAGGTTCACGAAGACCACGTCGCCGAGTTCACCCTGGGCGTAATCGGTGATGCCGATCTTGACGATGGCCGGGTCGCCGGTCTTGGCGACATACTCGTGGTCCTTGGTATACAGGAGGTCGGCGGGCACGTTGGGCACAAAGACTCCGAGGCGGTGAAGGCGGGGAAGATAGGCGCGGCGGAGGGGCGATTCAAGCGCGGCGGAGAATCTCCTCCCAGGCCGTCCGGGCGGCGCGGTCCAGCGCCTCGAGCGAGCCATCGTTGTCGATGATGAGGTCGGCGCGCTCCCGCTTGCGCGCCGAGGGGATCTGGGCCTGGATCATCCGGTCGGCCTCCTCGGCGCTCAAGCCGCGGGCCTGAATCAGGCGTTCGCGCCGGCGATCCACCGGGGCGTCGACCAGGAGCACGAGGTCGAAGGCGCCGGGATCGGCCGCCTCGAAGAGGAGGGGGATGTCGTTGACGACGATCGTGTCGCCGCGGGCGCGGGCCGCCGCCACCAGCTGGTCGCGGCGATGGCGCACCGCCGGATGGACGATGGTGTTCAAGGCAGCGAGGGCGGCGTCGTCCCCCATCACCCGGCCCCGGAGCGCCGCGCGGTCGAGTTCGCCGGAGGGGAGGAGGATCTCCTTCCCGAAACGCGTCGCGATGGCGCGGAGCACCTCCGTGCCGGGCGCCTGGGCCTCGCGGGCGAGCTGATCGGCGTCGATGATCGTGGCGCCCCAGTCGCGGAAGCGCCGGATCACCTCGGATTTCCCGGCGCCGATGTTGCCGGTGAGGGCGATGTTCAGCATACAGAGGTGCGAGGCACGAGGTATGAGGTATGAGGTGCGAGGCGTCTCATCGCAGTTCCTCGTGCCTCATACCTCATACCTCGCGCCTCACAACAACGCCGTCTGATCTTCATCCGTCCGCGGCACCCGGTGACAGTGCCGGCAGCGGGCCTCGTAACTCTCTCGCCCGCCGATCATGATCGTGGGGGAGTCGTACTTGGCGGGGCGGCCGTCGACCAGGCGCTGGTTGCGGCAGGCCTCGTCCCCGCAGACGACGCAGATCGCCCGGAGCTTGTCCACCTTCTCGGCGATCGCCATCAGCTCGCCCATCGCGCCGAACGGCTCGCCCCGGAAGTCGGTGTCGGTCCCCGCGATGATCACCCGGACCCCGCGGCTCGCCAAGGTGGTGACCACCTGGACGATTCCCTCGTCGAGGAACTGGGCCTCGTCGATGGCCACGATCTCGCTGTCGGGGCGGATCTGGCTGATGATCTCGATCGAGGAATCGACCGGGATCGCCTCGACCTCACGGCCGTCGTGGCTGGACACGTGATAGAGCCCGGCGTAGCGGGCATCGAGATGGCTCTTGAAGACCTGGACGCTCCGGCGCGCAATGATGGCGCGGCGGACCCGGCGGATGAGCTCTTCGCTCTTCCCGCTGAACATCACGCCACTGACGACCTCGATCGAGCCGGAACGGGCGCCGCTGTACATCCAGGAGTCCTCCGGTGGGGGTGGTGGGGATGGGAGAGATTAAAGCGGCGGGGGGACGGGGTCAAGCGAAAACCCCTCCATCTTGCGGTTTTCCGGGTGTTTACCCCATATTGTGCCCAGTTCTCGGGCTTTCCAGCCGATGAACATTGAAGCTGGATCCTTCCGGTGCCGGTGCGTCCGGGCCGAGCAGGACGAACTTTCCCCCCTCACACGGAGCATTCCATGAACAAGCAGGAGCTGGTGGAGGCCGTCGCGAAGCACCTCGACACCTCCAAGGCGCAGGCGGCCGTCGTCGTCGACACGTTCTTCGGCACCGACGGCGTCATCGCGCAGACCCTGAAGAAGGGCGGCGAGGTCAACATCACCGGGTTCGGCAACTTCAAGACCCGCAAGCGCGCCGCGCGCTCGGGCCGCAACCCGCAGACCGGCAAGGCGATCATGATCAAGGCATCGACCGCCGCGGTCTTCAAGGCGGGCAAGGCCCTCAAGGACATGGTGAACAAGAAGAAGTAGGGGGCGTCCTGCGGACGCCCCAGGGCGCACCGCAACGCTTGTTGCACCGCAGGCCACACGGGCCACCCCGCTGGGTGGCCCGTCGGCTTTTCTGGGAGAGGGTGCCGCGCCCGGTGAGGGCGCAGCATGCTGCGCCCCTACGGGCGCGGCTTGCGGGGCCGGGAAGGGGCGTCGCTGCGCGGCGTGGTGCCCCGGTCGGCCCGGGCGATGACCCGCCGGCGCCGGACGCTCTTCCCCGTCAGCGCGGTGGAGACCGCCTCGACATCCGTCGCCGGAAGCTCCACCAGCGAGAACTTCTCCCGGATCTCGATCTTGCCGATCCGGGTCCGGTCGTACTTGAGATCCTTGACCAGCGCCGCAACGAGGTCATTGGCGGTGGCGTTGTCCATCGAGCCGATCCCCACCCACATCTTGGCGACCTCGCTCGCCGGCATCACGACCGGCGGAGCCGCGGGGACTGCGGCGGCTCCCACACCCTTCGGCACGGTGCGCCAGAGCTCATAGAGCGCCGCCGCCACGCGGGGCGCATCGTAGCGCTCCAGCAACGGGGCCAGCGCGTAGAGCGCCCCGTCGGGGACCCCCGCCTCGATGGTCCGCGCCACCTCGGCGCGGCGGAGCGCGGCCTCAGATCGCGCCTGATCCAGCACATCGGCGATCCGGAGCGGACGGCGGCCCCTGAGCGCGCGCCCCGCCCACGCCTCGGCGTGCGGCGGTACCAGCAGCACGACCTCGCCAGCGCCGAGGAGCTGAGTCAACCGCGCGCGGTTCGGGAGATCGTAGGCGATGATCAATCCGCCGGATGCCGCGTCGCCGGTCGTCACCACGGCGGCGGCATCGTGCGCCGCGAGGGCCGCTCGGACTTCGGAGACGCCGGCCAGGTTCGCGGCCCAGATGATGAGCTGCTGGGGGTCGAGCGCTTCGAGCACGCCGCGGAGAGCACTGGCGCGGCCGGTATCCGTGACCGCGACGGTGCGGACCGGTCCCTGCGGTGCCGGCACCGAGCCATCGGCGGGGGGGAGGCCGATGGTGAGCGCGCGCCGGGCGTAGCGCTCGACCAGATCGTTCACCAACGCCGCATCGGTGGTGTGGATGACGCGGGCGGCGTCCTTCGGCACCTCGCCCATCAGGGGAGCGAGCGAAGTTCCCTCCTGGTACTGCTCCGGCCAGGCGAGGAAGAGGCCACGCAGCGTTTCGCCCTTGAGCGCGGAACGCTCCAGGAGAGACAAGGCGGTGTCGGGTGTGGTGAGGAGGACGTCGACCGAACCTTCCCGCAGCCGGCGCGCGGCGCGGGTGGCGGTGTCGGCGGCGTGCAGCCGGAGACCGGCGGCCGTGGCGAGCGGGAGGAGGGCGGATTCGAAACCGCCGAGCGTGCCGGCGGGGCAGAGAATGAGGGTGCGGAGTCCGGAGCCATCAGCGGCGGCGTGGGCGAGGAGCCCGGCAAGCGCCGGGACCGCGTGCACCGCGGCGGGAGGAGCGACCAGCACGAGATTGTGCCCCCGCGCGGCGGTGGGAACGGTCTCCCGCACCTCCGGCGATTCCGGCGCATATCCCAATGATTCGAGCGCGGCGCCCAGGGCGCCGCTCAGGTGCAACTCCGCAAATCCAGACACGCCACCCTCGATTGTCAAAGACCATCCCGCACCATTGCGGGGGGCCAAACCTAGCCTTGGGGCCCGCCACGGCCAAGGGAGCGGTTGACAGCACCCCGCGCGGTGGGGAGTTTACCCGTTTCCTGCGCCCCTTTCTCGGACCAGAGCTGATGCCCGATCTCCTGTCGTCCAATCTCAAGTTCCTCAAGGCCAGCGAGACCGTCGCCATCAGCACCGAGGCGAAGCGCCGCAAGGCCGCCGGCGAAGATGTCCTCGACCTGGGCGTCGGGGAGCCCGATTTCGACACTCCCGCCGCCGTCGCCGAGGCGGGGATCGACGCGATCCGGAAAGGCTTCACCCGCTATCCCCCCAACATCGGCACCCTCGACCTTCGCAGCGCCATAGCGCAGCAGCTCTCACTGTTGTCGGGCGGGCGCGCGGTCAACGCCGACAACATCGTGGTGAGTTCGGGGTCCAAGCAGTCGATCTTCAACGCCTGCTTCTCCCTCTTCGGGCCCAAGGACCGGGTCTTAATCCCGTCGCCGGCGTGGGTCTCCTATCCCCAGATCGTCCACCTCACGCGCGCCGAGCCGGTGGCGGTGCCGGGCGACCCGGAGTGGGGCCTCAAGGTGAGCGTCAAGGACCTCGAGGCGAAGTACGACCGCCTGACCCGCGGACTCATCCTCTGCTCTCCCTGTAATCCGACCGGCTCGGTCTACACGCTCTCGGAACTGAAGGCGATCGCCGAGTGGGCCCGGCAGCGGGAGGTCTGGATCATCAGCGACGAGATCTACCGTCGCATCCACTACGGCAACGGGCCGGCGCCATCCTTCCTCGACCTGCCTGACGAACTGCTGGAGCGGGTGGTCGTGGTCTATGGCGCGAGCAAGGCCTACGCGATGACGGGCTGGCGGATCGGCGCAGCGCTCGCTCCGGCCCATCTGGCCAAGGCAATGGCGGCGCTGCAGAGTCACACCACGACCGGCGCCAACCATCCGGCGATGCTCGCCGCCACGACCGCGTTCACCGATCTGCGGGTGGAGCAGGATGTGGTGAAGATGGTGGCGGCCTTCCGGAAGCGCCGGGACCATGTGGTCGCCCGCTTCCGCGCCGAGGCCCCCGGCGTCGAATTCGTCGAGCCACTCGGCGCTTTCTACTTCTTCTTCCGCATCGACGGGGTCGTGTCGGGCGAGGTAACGGGCGGCAACAGCTTCTGCGAACGGCTGATGCAGGAGGAGGGCGTCGCCCTGGTTCCCGGTGCCGCCTTCGGCGACGATCGCTGGGTCCGCTTGAGCTACGCTGTCGGCGACCGCGATCTCGATCTCGCGCTTGAGCGCATCCTCCGCTTCATCCACAAGCTCGCCTCGCAGCGGGCGGCCTAGGACTTCCGATGAATCTCGACGCCCGCACCGAGCCGCTCGCCGGCCCCCTCCCGACCATCGCCTGGCGCTGGGATGCCGAGACCGACATCCTTTCCGGCGGGATGGCGGCGGTGGGGAAGAAGGGCGGGATGACCGGCACCGTCGAGCTCACCGACGACGAGGGTTCCATTGCGGTGGTCGATGTGGCCGGCGGGATGATCCGCGGTCTCGATATCGTCGTCTGGCCGGAGATCACCGAGGTGGAAGGTCTGCAGGCACCACTCCCCGCGCGCGATGGGCAGGTGGTGCTCCCGCCCCGCTCATCGCAGCCGGGGATCTCGGCGGTCGAGGTCGACACCACCCTCTCGGTGGCGGCCAACATCACCCATGATGTGCTCCACCTCCGTATCGGGACCAAGCGCCCGACCGAGGTGGTGCGCATCGCCGATAATCTCTACGTCGAGGTCGACCCCAAGCATCGTCTGGCGGGGTTCTGGCTCCTCGGCGTCCCGTCGCTCGACGAACTCCCCTGACCGCGCCGCACCCCGTGGCTCCCGCCCTCACAGCGCTCCGCCGAGCGCTCGGGTGGGCGGGGCTCTCTCCCGCGCACGGTATCCCCGAAGCCAGTGAAGGCCGCGCCGACCAGGCGGCGGTCCATCCGGCGGAACTCGTCGAAGCTGGTCCCCTCGCGACCCATCCCGTCGGCGATGCGAGCACGTGGCCGGGATCGGTCGCCTTCCTCGACGGCGTACAACGCTGGGAGCCGGTCGCCTACGCCGGGGTCTCCCCGATCGTCGCGGCGCACGTTGCCGCGGCGGTCCGGGAACGGAATGGCCGGCGCTTCCGCACCGCCACAGTCGTCCGCGATCGGATCCTCATCGCTCGGCCGGCAGCGCTCGCCGCCGCGGGTGCCGCCGTCGAAGGATGGCACACCCTCGCTCTCCCGGCCGATGAGCCGCCCCATCCGATCGGCGATCTGCACCAGGCCCGCGCGATGGTCGAGCGGCGCCGCGGCGAAGTCGAGCGCCAGGCGGGGCGAGAGTATCGCGCATCGAGCGATGGGTGGCTGGTGGTCGATGGCTCGCTCACTGAGTCTCCCGACTGGGCCGCGGACCCTCGGATGATCGGCGTCATCAAGAGTCACGCCTCGCTGCCGTTCGGTGGCGCCGAACTCGAGACCTACTTGAAACTCCCGGCGGGCCATCGGACCTCCCTCTTCCGCCCGGCGTCGCGGGCTCGGGCCCCGGTCTACAGTTGGGCGCTCCGGCTCTGGCCTTGGGAAGGGAAGGGCCTCCTCTACGGCCTGATCCGGGTGGAAGCGGCGCCGACCGCGGAGACGGTCACGCTGGCTGACGAGCTTTCCCGTTGGCTCCTGGCCGAGCGGGCGCCGGTGAGCACCCCCGATCTCCGCTGGGATCGGCTGCTCTATGGGATCCACGATGTGGAGCGGTTCTTGAAGAGTGAGCGGTGAGGATCAACGGTGAACGGTTGCAGCATTTCCGATA